>JAISAX010000230.1 GCA_031266495.1 Opitutaceae bacterium | reverse complement strand
GGCGGGGGCGGGGGGGCCGCCGCCCGGGCCGCGGGGGGGCCCGCGCCCCCCCGGCCGCCCCCGCCCCCGGCCGGGCCCCCCCCCCCCCCCCCCCGAGGCGATTGTTTCAGGGAGAGGATGTCACCAACGGCGGCGGATAATGAGAAAGCCGATACAGGCGCAGGCGAGCAGGCCGGGGAGAAGGGTCGCCGATGCGGGTTCGGGGATGGCGGTCAGGGAGCCGGTGAGGGTGACGTTGTCGAAATCGAGCGCGCGCGTGTTTCCGTCGCACTGGATGTAAATGCGGAATTCAATGGTATTGCCGGAATCGATACCCTTGAACGCGGGATCGGAAAGGGTGACCGAAACGTCCTTGAGGCTTTTATCGACCGGGCGGACTGGCAAACCATCGGTGTTGGCGCCTTTTACAAGGATCCTGTTTTCGTCGTTCCCGAAACCGGTGAGCGAGGAAAGCACGTAAAAGGCGCGGACACTGGTGTCCGGCGAGCTTCCCGCGCCGGAGGCAACCTGAAGCGAGAAGGTGTCGAGCGTGAGCGTGTAGCCGTCGGCGATCGTTATGCTGAAGGAGAGATACGAGGCGTTGCCGAAGGCAGTGGAAAAATCGTAGGCGTTCTGGGCGGAGGTTGGCGTGACCGCAAGCGCCGTGGTGGTATAGATGTTGTTGATACGGTTGCTCTGGTTGATGTTATTGAGGCCGATATCGAGAGCGGTGATGCCGCTGACTGCGGTGTGTGACTTCAGCATGGCAGCGGCGTCGCTGCCCTGGAAGTCCCATGTCACGAGCGTGGCGGTGGCGGTGGCCGGGAGGGTGAGGGGGAGTGCCGGGAGGGTGGCTGTGATTGCCAGGGCGAGGTTCCGGATGCGTTTGAGTTTCATATCGGTTGCGGGTGGCGTGTTGTGGCGGGTGCGTGCAAGGGACGTTCACGACAGGGTATCAGGTGCGTCAGGTCGAGGGGTTCGTATTGCACACTTGTGCAATCGTTCGCAATCAATGGTTTGGAAAATGGCTTGGGCAGGAGCGGTTTTCCGGATTCAACGGCGCTGGAGCTTCTCCGCAAGGAAGCCGAACAGGTCGGGCCATTTCATGCGCGGGTAGTCGTTGTTGTAGTTGATTTCGTGTTCGATCCCCGCGGTTTCGAGTTTTTCCGCCAGTCCGGCTCCGAAGTTGGCCGAGTGGGGCGGGTCCTTGTAGGGTTGTCCGATGGCCGGCGGGTTGTCATAAAAGAGCAATACGGGCGGGTCGCCGGCGCTCGCCAGTGAATACGGGGAGAGTTGCCGGATCCATGGCAGCAGGGCGTCGCGTTTTTCGAGAAATTCCGACATGGTGCCGAGACCGAAGGCGTGGTGCCCGTAGTCGTTGTTCGGGATCCAGGCACGCATCTGGAGCGGGTCCAGCGAGGTCTGTGGGACGAATGCCAATACGCAGCGCAGGCACGTGGATTCGCGCGCAACGGGATCGGGGTTCGCCGGCTCCGCCATGTCGGGATGAAAGGCGAGCCACAGCGCCGTGAACCCGCCCGCCGAGCCTCCGCAGCCGCCGATCCGTTCCTTGTCGATACGCCATTCGTCCGCCTTGCCGCGCACGAATTGCAGCGCGCGCGCCGCGTCGTCCAGGCAGGCTTTTACCGGCGGGGTAATCCCTGCGGCGCGGGCATCGGGAATCAGGCGGTAGTTGATCGAGACGACTGAAATCCCGGCGTCGAGGCACCTGGCCAAGAAGTCGGGGTTGGCCTTGTCGCCGGTCATCCAGCCGCCGCCGTGGATGAAGAACAGGAGCGGCGTCCTGCCGGAGCCGGTCTTGCCGGTTTGGTCCGGCTTCGCTTGGTAGAAATCCAGCGTCTGCCGCTCGTGGCTGCCGTACTGCACGTTTGCCAGAGTCGGTCCGGGTCCGGCGGCGGGTTCAGCCCCCCGGATGCGCGGCAGGATGGCGATAGCAAGGAACAGGAGGAAGAGAGACCGGGAAAGAATAGGGAACATGAATGGAGGAAAGGGGGGGGGGGGGAATTCACACAGGGAACACACAGGGAAGTGAGCCGCGAGCGTGCATCGGGGCAATCATCGGGGTCAAGCGGCTTGCGGTGCACACTTGTGCAGATTCCGGCAATCGGGTTTATGGACGCATGAAATCTGCGCCCGAAAGAGTCACTCTCCAGCAACTGGCACAGCGGCTGGGGCTTCATCACGGAACGGTGTCGCGGGCGTTGCGCGGGCATCCCGGCATCGCGAAGGACACCGTGCAGCGGGTCCGGAAGCTGGCGGAGGACATGGGCTACCAGCCCGACCCTTACCTTGCGGGTCTGGCGGCCTGGCGCCGGGGGAGGCGGGAGCCGCACTACACGGGCACGCTGGCGTGGGTGACGAACTGGCCGACGCGCGAGGGGTGGCGGAGCAACCATGCGTTCCCGCAATATCTCGATGGCGCGCGCCGCCGGGCCGGGTCCCTGGGTTACACGGTCGAGGAATTCTGGATACGCGAGCAGGGGCGGGGAATTGCGGCGGCGCTGCGGGTGTTGCTGGCGCGGGGCGTGCAGGGCCTGCTGCTGGTGCCGCAGCCGGAGTCGCACACGCGGCTGGACGTGGACCTGTCGCGATTTTCGGCGGTGACGTTCGGGTTCACGCTGGAATCGCCGGCGCTGCACACGGTGACGAGCCACGCTTACCGGACGATGATCGCGTTGCTGGAAAAGCTGGCGGCGCTGGGTTACCGGAATCCGGGACTGGCGGCGTCGGTGTTTCACGAGGAGCGGGTGAACCGGATGTGGTCGGCGGCGTTCCGGGAGTTCGCGACGCGGAGCGGAAAGCGGCGCGGCGTGGCGCCTCCGCTGGTCATGGAGACGCCAGGACCGGCGCCGTTCCGGACGTGGCTGGCGCGCTATCGTCCCGACGTGGTGATCGCCACGGAGCATGCCGAGGCGCGTGAATGGTTGACGGCGGACGGGTGGAATATTCCCGGTGAAATCGGTCTCGTGCCGCCGGTCACGTCGGACAATTCCTGGTTTTCGGGGATGAACGAAAACGGCTCCGTGATCGGAGCGGCGGCGGTGGATTTGCTGGTGAGCATGCTGCATCGCAACGAGCGCGGCGTGCCGGAGCACCCGCAGCGGGTGATGATCGACGCCACCTGGGTGGACGGGCAGAGCGTGCGTGCGCAGGCCGGTTCACCGACATGCTGACGTGGGGGGGGGGGGGAGGGACCGGACTCACCAAGGCCAGCAGTAACTAATGTTACGCGGCTTCCCGGAAGAATCACGGATTGCACGGATAAAAACCGGGATGATACGGATCAGGACGAAACGGGAACCGGATGTTTATTCTCTTTCTAATCCGGTTATCACCTGTGTTATCCGGTTTGTTATCTGTGTTATCCGAGGTTCCCGTCAGATTGTTTTTCAGTGCTCGAAAGACCGGTGGTCGGGTGGCCTGCGTACCTTCAGTCAGATCACCTTGTCATAGGAGGCTTGCGGGTTTGCTCCGTAGGCGAGCGCTTCAAAGAGCATGGAAAATGTTTTGTAATGCGTTTCCAGCGCAATGCCGGATGAGGCATCAACAAGATCCCGAAAAAAATGAAATGACGTGGTGATGGGGACCTGGAGCCGGACACATTTATTGTCGGAACGATGCAATTCGGCATTCAAGAGGCATTCCTTGACCATAGAGAATCCGATGATACTTGATGGGGCATGAGTGTATGCTGCCAAGCCGTTAAATACATCCACTGGAAGGCTTCCCAGAAATGGACGGTAGGCATGCAGGGATACATACAGATAAGCCGCTTTTTTGAATGGACTGGCTTTTTCGTAGCCTCCTTTCGCAGGAAAATTTCTCCGGGCCGTTTGTAGTTGCCCGATAAAATCATAGGCATATTCACTGGGGAGCTTGACTGAATCCGCAATACCAAATCCCTCAAGGAAATGATCCGTCCAGTCAAGAAACACAAAATGAGCACTCTCTTTAGTTCCGGCAAAGAGAGTCTCGAAGGAGATCTCTGACATTATAGGGTGGTTTGACAGCCAGTATCAATGGCGCTGCGAAAACGTTTACCGCTTTCGCGAGCAGCAGATTCAAATTCCTTCAGGTTTTTGTATGAATGGAGGTTGCCGTGTGCATTATCATGCGCAAATGAAGATGGAACCCGGAGCTTGACAGGGGTTTCTCCCATGAGGCCATCTACGTTTGAAATCGTGCTCAATCTATTGAGGACGATGATGCGGGACTTTTCAGATGTGGGCATGTTTTTGAGAGTTACGGTTACAAGGTTACGCGATGTGCGTCGGCAGCGCAATAGGCGGGAGGGAGGAAATCAAGAGAAAAGAGGCCGGTCCGGACTGGAAAATGCAGGGGAATGCAGGAAAAGACAGAAAAGCATATGCGAAGCGGCGCAGGGCTTTCGCTTGTCTCGAAGGCCGCGGGCACTGCGGGCATTGCGATGCGCCGGCAAGCGGCGGTCCTGCAAAAACTCCTCGGCTGCGTAATTTCAGTAAGATGGCGGGATGTCTGGCGGCTCGGCACGGGCGTCAGAAAGACAAGGTGTAGTCGAGTTGTCCGGCGGCGGGCAGACGCACGAGCACCAGGCGCCGGTCGGGCAGCGGCGAGGCGGTTTCCTGCATCACGGATGGGGGATTCGCAGGCGATCCGGATGACTCTATCCTGAGTATCGGTTGTCCTGTTACGGAAGAGCGGATGGTCACGTTGCCGGCCTCGATTTCCAGCGTCTCCCCCGGCGCAAGGACAAGGGGGAAACGTTCTTCAAACGGACTTTCAAGGTGTATGCTGGCGTGGATACTTCTTTCCCGGAATGTTACGGTTTTGGCTCCTCCTTTGGCCGTTTTCCTGTCGGGAATGTCCAGGGGATAACTGACCGACAGGTCGCCGGGCGTCAGATCGGCAGCGTCGGGAAGGGGAAGGGAAACCGTGTTTCCTTCGATGCGAAATTGTGGATGGAAGTCTTTCGCTTCGAAAGGCAGGTTTTGTCCGGGCAGGAACGTCCCCCACGCGAGGTCCGGCTTGCGCGATTGGCCGTGGAAGAGGATGCCGGTGTCGGGACGCCAGAGGAGGCCGATGCCATAGCGTTGCTGGCGGTTTTGCGGCAATCGGGGCGCGATTTTTCCGCTGGCAAAGGTGGCGTAGTAGAGGGGACGTCGCAGGTAGAGAAAGCTGGCGCCGTGACGGCGGTCGTTGCGGGAGTGGTTGAAGCGGTGGTTGGCCAGATAGGGCAGTGTGGCGCGGGCTTTGTCCCGCAGGGCTTCGTCCGGGTAAAAGGCGGGAGTGCGCCGATAGAGAAACCGATAGGGACTGAAGGCCGTGAAATCCCTGGCCTTGAGAGGTGCGACGCCGGGCCAGTGGCGCGCCAGGTGCGCGCGTTCTTCGGCATCGCCCGCCTGCCGTTCTTTCGCAGTGATCGGGAAGGCGTTTGACAGGAGGAGTTCGTTGCCGAAGAGAAATACGACCGGATGGATCGGAGAGAGGGGCAGGGCGTGTGGCTGCAGCAGGGGAAATTGCTGGCGGGTCTCGATGGCGGAATTGATCGTGAACCAGTCCGCATCCGGCTGGAGGACGGCATTGTAGGAGAGCCATTCGAACCACGCCTTTTCCTTGGCGAGAAATTCCGCGGCGAAGGGGCCGCCTCGCAGGTAGGGCCATGCGCTGCGACTGTTGGAGCCGTGGGTGCCCAGCGTGTAGCCGAAGTCGGGACCTCGGGTTTCGTAGAAAAATCCGGAGAGGCTCTGGAAGTCGGCGCGGCTTTGATGAAAGCGTTTTTCCCAGAGGGTGCGGATTTCGGTGTCGCCGGGGTGGAGGTGGAGCCAGGCGAGGCCGCCCGGCCAGATGTTGCCATACTGGTTGGAGAGCATGCTGCCGCTGGCGTAAAAATCGGCGCGGGTGAGCGCAGCGACGAGGGCGCGGCGTTGGGTGGTGTGCGCACGGGCGAGAACGCCGGCGTCGATTCCGGGCGCACCGGGGAGGGCGAGCAGTTCCAGTGTTTCGCCGAGAAATTTTGTCATGAATCCGGTGGCGGCGAGATTCCATTTCCGGGGGCCGTATTCGGAGAACGCTCCGTCGGACGCCTGGATGCGGGCGATAAAATCGAGCGCTGCTTCGAGACGGACGCGCACGGCGGGGTGGCCATGATAGGGGTTCCAGTCGCGGCGGGTGGTGTAAAACCAGGCGAGCGAGAGAACGTTTTCCATGATGCGCGCATTGTAGGGCCGGTTGTCCTTGGGATTGCGCCACACGGCGATGTCAATGAAGCCGCGGTCGGGACCGGTTTCACGGACGGCGTTGGCGATTTGCGCAAAGTGGGCAAGTGGCGTAACCAGGTCGAGGTCTTCGTCCGCGAAATCGGCGACGGAGATCCGGTTGAAATCAACCGGAGGCACGGGTGGCCACTTTCCAATGGCATCGGGGATTCCTCCCCCCTCCCCCCTCCCCCCCTGCAAATCAAGGGTGGCGATGGCAAAAAGGATGAGAATGAAATGGATGAGGTGGTGGGAGGGGGGGGGGAGGCGTAGCGAGTAGCGCATAGCAAGTAGTGAGTAGCGCGCAGAGGGCAGGGCTGACGCACTGGACAGGAGTGATGGTATTGGCGTTATCGTGTACGCCGGGAGAAGAGAGCGGCAAAAAGAAGCCCCGCCACGCCTGTTATCAGTGTGATGGTTGACGCTTCGGGTATCGCTGTGAGCGTCCCTGCAAGGGAGATGTCATCAAAGACGATTGTCTGGGTGGTGCCGGAGCACTGGATATAAATCCGGAACTCCACCGTCTCCGTGATGTTCTGGAAACGGGCATCACTGAGTGTGACAGAGTAGAGCTTCAGCCCGTCCTTTCTCAAGGGCAGGGTTGCATTGTTGCCGTCCGTGAGAAGGACGGAACTGCTTTCGGAATCGAAACCGGTCACGGATGAGAGCATGTAAAATGCCCTCACTGTCGTATCCGGAGTGCCTGGGTCATTCGCGGACCCCGAGGCGGCACGCACAGAGAAGGAATCGAGCGAGAGTGAGTAACCGGTGGCTGCTGTGACAGTAAAGGATATCCAGGATGCCTGTTCATAAGCGGTGGTAAAGTTGTAGGTGCTCTGGCTTTTGGCGGGAGCCGTGGTGAGGGCTTTCGTCCCTGCGGTGACGGTGCCTGCGGTAAGGTTGTTTGTCGTGATATTGCTGACAACAATGCCGTTGATCGAGGCGGGAGATTTCAGTTGCGAGTCGATATCACTTCCCGCCATGTCATAAGTGAAAAGAGTTTCGCCCGAAAGCGAAAGGATCGCGGCGGGATACAGGACAGTGGACAGGAGGCAGGCAAACGCGAGAGGACGGATTTTTGTGTGTATTGCGTAGTGTGTATTCATCTGTTATAATATTATTGGATATGTCAGGACATGCGGAGAACGGGTCCACACATGGAGAGAATGGAGGCAGGTGATTATATTACCGGGGAGGGGGCAGGGCAGGGGGGGGGGGGGGGGTGGTTGACGATTTAAATGTTGAATTTTCATGGCAACAAATGGCCGTTA
>JAISAX010000221.1 GCA_031266495.1 Opitutaceae bacterium | reverse complement strand
CGCATGCAGCCGGTCCGGGGAGAGCACGCGTCTCGCGTGCTGGCTTGGGCGTCTCGCCCAAGCCCTTCTGTCGAACCGTGTTCGGCGAGACGCCGAACACAGCACGCGAGACGCGTGCTCTCCCCGGACCGATCAAAATACCCTCGTCTGCGTAACATCAGTGAATGACACGATGGAGAGCAGGGAGGCGGCGCTTTACTGCCGATCCGTCCACGGACTGGAAGCCCGTGCCACGTCGTTCCGCGTAACTTCAGTTACCAAACAGGAGTTTATCTGGACACATCCTCTGAGGCCAAAGCCAGCTTCAGCGATATGATCCCGAAGGGCCGATAGCGGAAGGTTGCCGTGGTTTGACCGTCGCTTGCGTGAAATGAAAGGTCTGCCGAACCTTGGGCGATTTCGTCTTCCAGCAGGTTGACACGCGCGCAGCGCGAGAAGGGGAGCGCGCTCGTCAAGACGGCTTCGCCGCTGGCGCCGTGCGCTTCGTAGAGGCGGACGATCAGGGCGTCGCTGTCCTCGGCTTTCTTGATCGTGTCGATGACGAGATGGGGCGAATCCACCGTGAACCAGGGCGCGGGGGCGGCGGCGGCAGGCGCGGGGACGGCGGAAAGGACGGTGGGCGGGCAGTTGAACTCCCATGCGCGGCGGACGACTTCACCGGTCACGAGGTCTCCGGCATGTGGATACAGGGCGAAGGCGAACCGGTGTTCGCCCTGGTCGGCTTCCGGATCGGGATAGGTGGGGGCGCGCAGGAGTGAGAGGCGCAGGGTCGAGCCGTGGACGGCGCAGCCGTATTTGGATTCGCTCAGGATCGCCGCGCCGTAATCGGGCTGGCTGAGATCGAACCATTTGTGCGCGCAACTTTCGAAGCGGGCGATGTCGTGCAGCGTATTGAAATGCGTGGGACGCTTTACGTGGCCAAACTGGATTTCAAAGGCCGCTTCCTGCGCCCGCACGCGGACGGGAAACTCGACCTTGAGAAAACGGTGTCGTTCGCGCCAGTCGGCGACGCACTCGCAGCGGAGGAGGCGGTCGTGGGCCTGGAGTGTGACGCGTTCGCGGAGAGTGGATTTCCCGAACCGGAAGGTGAATTCGATGCCGGCGCGCAGGCCGTTTTCATCGGAAAACGGCGTGGCGCGAATCGCGTCGGGAAGCGGTTCGCGGGTTTCGAGGTGCGAGGCGTCGATTTCCCAGGCGTCGTAGTCGTGCGGGTAGTCCTCATAAATGACAAACTGGTTGCCGGGGGCGTCGGGCGTGACGACGGCGCGGTCGCGGTTGACCTTGTCACGAAGGCTGACGAGTTGGCCGCCGCGCGTGAAGGCGGCACGGAGCTGGCCGTTTTCGAGGATGAAGTCGGCGCGGTCCTCACTGTCGTTGTCGCCGCTGCCGTCGGTATCCGGCGTGGCGTTGATGGTGACCGGCGCGCCTTTCCAGGCCTGCGGTTCGCAGGGGAAAATACCAAGCCCCGGCAGGCGAACGAGGACGGAGGCGGGGGTGGCGGCGGTGGCGGCGGAGGGGGGGGAGGGGGACGACGGGTGATCGACGAGCGCGGTGCGTTCCCAGGCGCAGGGGTTGAAGAGGCAGAAGGATGCCGGCAGGGCGCCTTCGACATCGGGGCAGGATGTAGGGGCTTCGCTTGCGAAGCCCGCGAAGGCGTTATGTTGTCCGACAGGCGCGGGCGTCGCAAGCGACGCCCCAACGTCGGCGGGCGGGACGCCCGCGCCCCACCGGATCACGGGCTGGAAGCCCGTGCCACTTCCGGATGCGGGCGGGACGCCCGCGCCACTTGCGATCCGCAAGAGCGCTTCCGTTTTCAGGCGCTCTGCCGAGGCGAAGAAGTCGGCGAATTGCTCCGCCGCTTCCTCGTACACCTCGCGAATCGACGAACCGGGGATGATGTCGTGGAACTGGTTGAGGAGGACGATGCGCCAGAGGCGTTCGAGTCCGGCCTGCGGATAGACGAAAGCGCCGGGGTGCAGCCGGTACGCGACGGCGGCAAGCATCTCGATCTCGCGGAGGAGAAACTCCGCCTTGCGGTTGTCGCGTTTTATCGCCGCCTGCGTCGTGTAGGTGCCGCGGTGATACTCGAAATACAACTCGCCGGTGACAACAGGCGCGTCGCGGAGGTCTTTTTCCAGGCGGTGGAAAAACGTCTCCGGTGTGCGCTGCTCCACGCGGGGCACGCCCTGGAGGTCGCGTATGCGGCGGAGCACTTCGAGCATTTCCCGGGTGGGGCCGCCGCCGCCGTCTCCGTAGCCGTAAACGAGCAGGCTCTCGCGGGTGCGGTCGTGGTCCTTGAAATTGTTTGCGCTGTGGAGCACGTCGAGGAGGGGAAAGTCGTTGCCGTTCCACATGGCGTTGTAGCTGTCGCCGGGCGGGAAATGGGTGAAAACGTGGCTGCCGTCGATGCCTTCCCAATAAAAATTGTGGTGGAGCGGCTTGTTGAACTGGTTCCACGAAAGTTTTTGCGTAAGGAAATAATCGATACATGCGCCGCGCATGATTTGCGGCAGCGCGCCGCTGTAGCCGAAGACATCGGGGTTCCAGAAAACACGGCAGCGGTGTCCGAATTCTTTTTGAAAAAACCGCTGTC
This sequence comes from Opitutaceae bacterium, assembly GCA_031266495.1. The sequence goes on along the minus strand of JAISAX010000221.1, from coordinate 2,603 downwards.
CGTGCAGGAACTGTCGCACCAGCGATTCACCCGACGGCAGGTTGCAATCCGGCTCCACCCAGGAGCCGCCGGTCACCACCCAGGCGCCCGTGCGCGCAGCCGCCCTGATCCGTTCGTACACATCGGGGTGGTGCTCCTTCATCCAGGCGTAGTGCTGCGCCTGCGAGCAGACGAAGCGGTATTCGGGATAATCCCCGGCGTAGGCCAGTGCGCTGGTGAAGGTGCGCACGCACTTGCGCCGCGCCTCGGCCAGCGTCCACAGCCAGGCGGTGTCGATGTGCCCGTGGCCGACCGCGGAAATCTCGTGCTGGAAGGTGCCGTTGCGATGCGCGAGCAGGGCCTTGAGGCGGGCGCGCGGGCCGGGCCATGTCGTGCGGTCGTCGATACGCAGCTCGTTGACCACCGTGTTGAGTTCAGCGAGCAGATGGCCTCCCCAGGCGGTCGTCGCCTTCGGGTCGATGCGTTTCACGAGGTCGGCCAGAACGAGGTAGTCGAAATAAAACTCCCAGGCTTCCGCGTCGAAAACAGCCAGGTCGACCTGCTCGACGACGAAGGGCGAGCGCTCCTTGTAGCCGGGAGTCTGCCGCCAGTTGTAGCCGTTGAGCTGGTTGCAGGCGACCTCGACTTCGAGCGTGATCCCGCCGTCGTCGTCGCCACCGCCGCCACCGCTGCCGCCGCCGGTTCGCATGTCGCCGATCTGCGCGCCGGGCGGCGCATGGTCCCAGAGCTTCGCATCCGGACGCAGACAGGTGGAGTTGGACGGCTCAAAGTTCAGGCCCTGCACCGGCTGGCCGTCGCGCCAGAGCGTGGCTTCCGAATGGCTGGCCCAGAGCAGGTCCACCCGCCGTCCCTCCCAGCGGGCGGGGACTTCGCCCGCGAGGCGAAACCAGAAAGTGCTTCCGTAAGGCTCCAGCACCATGCCGATCCGGGCTGGCCGGTAAACCAGCCTGGCGGCTTCGTCGCGGGTGATCCGTCCGACCGGTCCGGCGACTTCCAGGCGGAGAGGCGTCTGTTCGGGATAAACGAGCGCCTTCAGGCGGGGCGCCAGTTGCCCGATGCGGGTCAGGGTGAGTGCGGTGTGGCGAAGCATGTGGGAGAGTCGGGGATGGATTATTTGATTTACCAAAATAAAATAAATCGTGCTATTTTCGGGTTTTTCAAACGAAAATGCCTCGAAATTGAAAAATCCGGTTGTCCAACAGGGAGCTATTCTTCTTGAGAAGGAGGAGGGGGGGGGGGAGGGGGCAAAAAGGCAGAGGAGTCCTTCCCGTTCCCTTGACATGGGCAGAATGGTTTGCCTAATTGGCTTACCGGAAATGTCTATCTTCCCTTCATCTCTCCCTCTCTCATGACCGATCTCGCTCCTTTCAAATACCAGCAAGTGACCAGCAAGGCGCTGGCCTATATCGAATCGCACGGACTCCGGCCCGGCGACCGCCTCCCGTCGGAGCGCGATTTTGCCGAAGCGATTGGCGTCAGTCGCCCCACGGTCAACAAGGCACTCGCCTGCCTGATCGCCGAAGGCCGGCTGCGTCGCGAAGGTTACAAGCTCTATGTCGCCATTCCGGCGCCGGACGCGGCGGAGGCGCTTTCTATCGCCGTGCTTTGCCCGCATCCGCTGCGGCAGAAAAAAGTCGTCTCGCACAACCTTGTCGAGGCCGCGCACGACACCTGCGAACCGGCGAAGGCGGGATTCATGCCCTTCCTTTCGACCGACGGCACCCAACAGCGCGAGCAGCTTCTGGAATTGCTCAAAAGCGAGGGGCGTCACCAGGGCATCGTCATCTGGCCCCACGCCGACAGCCACTGCGCCGACATCCTCCGCCAATTCGTGACGCGGGGCGTGCCGGTGGTGGTTAACGATCTCGATCTCGGCCCGTTCGATTTCGTGGGCATCGACAACCAGCAGGGCATGGGGCTGCTCGTGCAGCATCTCTTCGATCTCGGCCACCGGGACATCGTCTATTTCACCCGCCATCTCGCGCACGACAGCCTTGTGCAGCGGCGCGAGGGTTTTGATTACGCGGCCTTTCGCCTGCTCGGCCAGAGGTCGCGGCACCACGTTTACGAACTGCCGTCCGGCGACAGCGATGACGACCTCGCCGCGCTGTTTGTCCGGTTCAGGGAGGAAGCGCCGCGTGCCACCGCGATCTGCTGCAGCCATGATTTCGTCGCCCTCGAACTGCTCCGGCTTTGCCAGGCCCGGGGCATCTCCGTGCCCGGCGAACTTTCAATCGCCGGATTCGACGGTATCGATGCCAGCGCTACAAGCGCGCCGCCATTGACCACGGCGGCGCAGGATTTTTACCAGATGGGTGTGCTCGCCGTGGAGCAGGCCATCCGTCGTATCCGGATGCCGCAGGTCGAACACGCTCGCGCCGAACAAAAAATCCGCGTCAGCCCGCGGCTGCTCGTTCGCGGCTCCACCGCGGCGCCCGGCAAGTCCGCGCCACGCCGCCGTCGCCGCAAGGCGAAGGCGTCTTGAGGGCACTTTGAAAAAGTCGTTTTAACCGCGAATGGACGCGAATAGACGCGAATTCGAAGAGAAGATAACTTTGTTGAACAAGAGCAGGTCTTCTTGAAAAACATTCGCGTTCATTCGC
>JAISAX010000216.1 GCA_031266495.1 Opitutaceae bacterium | reverse complement strand
CATCGGCCCCTGGTCCCGGGGTTTCAGTGCCGCCCGGTTTTCGGTATGATGAGCGTGCGGCCCGGGTGCCAGTCGCCGGGAATCATGATTTCGTGCCGGACGGAGGGGATGCCTGTTTGATGGGTGTGCAGTTGCGAGATGACCAACTCGACGGCGGCGGCGCCGATTTCGCGCTTGCGCGCCCAAATGCCCGCCCAATCCGCGCAATCATCCTCCAGCGCCATGTGGATCACCCCGATGTCCTCCGGCACACGGTGTCCCGCGGCGCGTATCCATTCGACAAGACGACTGTGCTGGCCAACCACCACGTCGGGGCGCTCATTGTGAAGCCATGCATGAAAATCGTCACCGGCCACATTCCGTTCGGTGTGCATGAGCGGGGGCACGTGTTCGGAGGACGGGATGCGCGACTGGAAACACCACGTCGCCGCCTGATGCGCGTACCAGGCCCGCCGGTCGGTCTGCTGACAGACGAGAACGCCGATGCGCCGGTATCCGAAACGCCGGAGCATCTTCAGCGCCAGCATTGTGTTGTAATAAAAATCCTGTGACACACGGGACAGGCGCGGGGCGGTAATGCCGCGCTCAAAGGTAGCGGAGGAAAAATGCCGCCAGTTGAACCGGATGCGGCCGAGATGCACGCGGTCGGGCGGAGCGACAATGACGCCCTGGATTCCCCTCTGGTAAAAGATCTGCGAGATGCGCCGGTTGCTCATGCCCGGCTGATATGTCCAGAACTGGTCCAGCCGGTATCCAAGTTCCCGGCACCGGACCTCCGCGCCCTCGAAATAGGGAGACAGATAAGGGTAACTCCTCCAGCAATCACGCGATTCGGAGTCGGTATTCAGCCAGGCGATGGGGACGAGGTCCTTGGTCTTTGTCTCGCGAACCCGCTGCATCAGCGAGTTCATCCTCGCATCCGGAATGTACCCGAGAGCAGTAGCGATTTCAAGGATACGGCTGCGCCGCTCCGCGCCGACTCCCGGCTGGTTGCGCAGGGCGCACGAGACACTCATGCGCGATACACCGGCAATCCTGGCGATATCGCCCATGCTGACGGATTTCCCGGCAGAGCCGGAAGGCGAGGCGCTGGACTTTTCGTCACTCATGAAACGCAAGGGGACGGTTCGATCATCTTTTGAACAAGAGAAATCAAAAGCCGCCAGGGGCCGTTCGGGTATCCGGGATCCGTTATCCGGGATCCCCGGCCACCTCGAACTCCGAGAAGAACCGCTTCTGCGCCGGCGGGAAACGGCCTTCGATGTACACGCCGTCATCGCGCTGTTCCTCGACCTGGACGTGCCCGATGGCATGGAGCCGCGAGATCACGTCGTGGCGGCTGTGCGGGATAAAAAGTTTCGTGCCGCCGAACGCCCCGGCAATGAGATCGAGGCAGTGATCGACGAGCGCCGGGACGCCGTCCGCGGTCCGGGCGCTGAGAAAAATGCCGTCGCGGTCGAGCTGGCGGGCGCGAGCCAGGTGCGGTTCGTCGGCGGCGTCCGTTTTGTTGAATACGGTGAGGATGCGCTTCTCGTCCGCGCCCAGTTCCCGCAGGACTTCGAGCGTGGTGGCGTGGTGGGCGGCGACGTTGGGCGCGGTGACGTCGAGCACGTGTATCAGGAAATCGGCGACGATGGCTTCTTCCAGGGTCGCCTTGAACGCCTCGACGAGGCCGTGCGGCAGGCGGCGGATGAAGCCGACCGTGTCGGTGACGAGCAGCTTCTGGTTGCCGCGCAGCACCAGCTGGCGCGTGGTCGGGTCGAGCGTGGCGAAGAGCTTGTCCTCGGCGAGCACGCTGGAGCCGGTGAGCGTGTTGATCAGCGAGGACTTGCCGGCGTTGGTGTAGCCGACGATGGCGGCGGTGGGCACGGGCACGCGCTGGCGTTTGTGACGTTGCACGCCGCGTTGCTTGCGGACTTCGACGAGTTCCTTTTTCAGGCGCGTGATGCGGTCGCGCACGAGGCGGCGGTCCTGTTCGAGTTGCGTTTCGCCTTCGCCGCCCATCTTGCCCTTGCCGCGCTGGCGGGAGAGGTGGGTCCAGGCGCGGGTGAGCCGGGGCAGCGAGTATTCCATGCGGGCAAGGGCCACCTGGAGAACGGCTTCGCGGGTCCGGGCGCGGTCGGCAAAAATGTCCAGGATGACTTCCTCGCGGTCGATGACGGCGATGCCGGAGAGCTTTTCCCAGTTGCGTTGCTGGGCGGGCGAGAGGTGGTCGTCGATGACGATGAGGTCGCAGTCGAGCGCCCTGGCTTGCGCGATGAGTTCTTCCGTCTTGCCGCTGCCGAGGAGCGTGCCGGGGTTGGGGGCGCGCAGGTTGACGAGCGCGCGCTCCACGACGCCGATATGGAGGTTTTCCACGAGTTCGTGAAGTTCGTCGAGCAATTCGTCGCCTTCGCCCGGCCGCATTTGCGGGGTTTGCACGCCCACGAGAAAGGCGCGTTCGCAACGCTGGTTCCTGGATGCGGGTGTTTCTTCGAGAAAATCGGCCATACGGAGAATGAATGGCAGAGCAAACGATTTTTGGGCGGGAACGCCACATAATCCTGCCCTTGTTGCGCAGGGTGTAATTGCCGGAGCGGCGGCATTCAGTTACTCCCGACTCCGGAGATGTCTCCATAGACAAGGCCGGTGCTGGTGAAGGCAAGGTACACCCTGCCGAAGATGTCCTTGTCTCCGTCGATGGCATCGATCCAGTCGAAGATGCCGAGAGGATAGGGGCTTCGCTTGCGAAGCCCGCGAGGACCTGACCACAACGGGAGATACGCCAATACTGACCGCCTGACGCGGGCGTCGCAAGCGACGCCCCTACGGTCGATCCGCGTAACATCAGGGAATAACGGGTGTTACGCAGCCGAGGGTATTTTGCTGACGAACCGGTCCGGGCCGGTCCGGTCCGGGGCGAGCACGCGTCTCGCGTGCTGTGTTCGGCGTCTCGCCGAACACGGTCCGGTCGGATCGGACCGGTTTGACGGATCGGACTGTCAGCAAAGGCTTGGGCGAGACGCCCAAGCCGGCACGCGAGACGCGTACCCTCCCTGGACCGGCTGCATGCGTAACATCAGTCAAGCAAGGCACCGTTTATTTCCTTACGGTGCCTTACTGAAGGTACGCGACGAGGTCCCGCGAGCTTCCCGTCCGTGTTCCGGTGCCGGTGCCGATACCGATACCGATAACGCTGCCGGTGTCGGGGAGGGGAGGGGGAGGGGAGAGGGGAGAGGGGAACCTTTGGCGCGGGAACGCCTGGGACTGCCGGTTATTCGGCCCGTGCCTGGGCAAACGGGCACTTTGAACTTGATGCAATCACACGGCCCACCTTTACCGTGCGGCATGGGAAAAAACGCCCGGGCGTCCGTAACAAAACCAATCCATGAAAATCCCCATGACTGACTCATCACCGAAAACCTGGCTGCTCACGGGAGCCGGACGCGGCTTGGGCCGTTCCATCAGCGAAGCGGTGCTGGCTGCGGGCGACAATCTCGTTGCCGGTTTGCGCGACGTATCACGTCTCAATGATCTGACCGGACGCTACGGCGAGCGGGTTCGCCCGGTCTCGCTTGACGTCACCGATGCAGCCGCGGGCCAGCGCGCCGTTGAAACAGCCGTTGCCGCGTTCGGACGGCTCGACGTGCTCGTCAACAACGCTGGTTACGGCCATTCGATTTCGTTCGAGCAGATGGCGGTCGAGGATTTCAACGCGCAGGTCGCCACCAATTTTTTTGGCGTGGTGAATCTCACTCGCGCCGCGCTGCCGGTGATGCGCGCACAGCGCGGCGGCCACATTTTCCAGGTCTCGTCGGTTGGCGGTCGCAGTTCGACGCCGGGTTTGTCTGCCTATCAGGCGGCGAAGTGGGCGGTTGGCGGTTTCAGCGACGTGGTTGCGAAGGAAACCGCGCATCTCGGTATCCGCGTATGCACGCTGGAGCCGGGCGGAATGCGCACCGATTGGGCGTTCGAGGCGCGCAAGCCCGTCGGGAACATGATTTCCGATTACGAGCCTTCGGTCGGGCGCACGATGAGATTGATCGGCGGCTATGCCGGCAACGAGATCGGCGATCCGGTCAAAATCGCGAACCTCATCGTCGAACTTTCGCGCCGCGACGACTTGCCTCTGCGCCTGTTGCTTGGCGGCGATGCCCTGTTCGTCGCGACGTCAGCCGATACGCAGCGCGCCGAGGAACGCGAACAGTGGCGCGAAACCACGCTATCGACGCATTTCCCCGATTCGCAACTACCCCCAGGCCTCGCCGAACTGAAGAAACTGAAATAACTGATGTGACGCAGGCCGACGTGGCACGGGCATCCTTGCCCGTGGACGGCGCTCCGCGCCGCAAACGTCCCCCCCCCCCCCCCCCGCAAAAATTCCGGCGAGAAGCGACGGGGGGGGGGGGGGGGGGGGGGGGGGGGGGGAGAGGGGGCCCGGCCGGGGGGGCTTTGGGGGGTGGGGGGGGGGGGGGGGGGGGGGGGGGATAGGGGGGGGGGGGG
>JAISAX010000163.1 GCA_031266495.1 Opitutaceae bacterium | reverse complement strand
CCGCTCCCTCGCTCCCCCCCCCCCCTCCTGCCTCTGCGGCTCCCGCCTGCGTAACATCCAGTTACGCGGATCGACAGTAAAAGCCTGCCGCTACGTCGGAGTGCGTAGCATCAGTTATTTTATCGTGATAAATATCGAAAGCTTTGCCAGAGCACAGCAGGGATCTTCTCCTTGCAGCTATCGCCAATCCGCAATCCCCGCTCCGTCATGAGTTCCATCAATCCATATATACCTGTTCACTTTCCGAAAAACCGTTTCGGTCGCCGGCGCGGCTTCACCCTCGTCGAACTGCTCACTGTCAATGCCATCATCGGTGTTCTGGCGGGCATCCTGATTCCTGTCGCTTCGCGCGTACGTTATTCGGCACGGATTGCCCAATGTTCATCCAATCTCCGGCAGATCTTCATGGCGTTCGAACTCTATGCCGTGGACCACAAGAACAACTGGCCTCCCGTGCGCATACCATCGGCGGACCAGAATTATCCGTATCTGTTGCGCGACTACATCCCGATGAAATCAAAATACGGCGGAGGGGCGGCGTTGAATGTTTTCATGTGCCCGCAGGCGTTGATCCGGCACGGGAAAAGCAGCGCCAGCCACTACGGCGTGAACAAATGGCTCTATGGCGATGGATCAGCCGCTGATATGGCAAAGGAAACGTCCAAATCGGCCATCACGAGTCCTTCCCGTACCATCTTGCTGGCGGACGCCTGCATACAAAACAATGGCAATCCCGCCACGTCTATCGGGTATGCGAGCGGCAGTTTTCCCGGCACCATTCAAGGTCCCGTCCCCTCCGATAAAAAACACGCCAACGGCAGCGCGAACATCGCCTATGCCGACGGCCACGTGAAGTTCTTCCACAACACGTATCAGTTGGCGGAGGCAAAATACCACGACAAAGGCAGCGAGGATCTCTGGTCGCCCGACAAGTAACCCTTCCTCTCCTCCGCAACCGGCAAAACACAACCCATCCCGCATATGAAAACCACAAATACAACCTGTACACGCATCTTGTTTGCACGTCCAGCCACCGTTCTCCACGTCGGGGCCATTGGTATATTGACGCTCGGCATCACCGCGCCCGCCTTTGCCCAGACCAATACCAGCACCCCCTACTGGATCGGTGGCGGCGCCGACAGCAACTGGTCCAACTCCGCAAACTGGTCCAACTCCGCAGATGGCGCGGGCGGCTATCTGCCGAGCAACGGCACCGCTGCCGTCGCCACCTTTAACAATGTGGCGACCATTAATGTGGATCAGAACTGGGGTATCCGTCGTCTCGTGTTTGGGAATACCAGCGGTGATGTGACGCTGTCTGGCACCGGCGTTCTCGATGTCCGTCTCCAGTCCCGCAATACCTACTGGATCAATACATCCGGTGCAGGCAGTCGCACCATTTCCAGCGACCTCACGCTTTCGTATGTCAACAACGCCGACGACATGCTCGGCCACATCGGCTCCGGCGCAGGAGTGCTCACACTCGGCAATGTTTTCGTCACCCAGTCCGGAGTCGGCACTGGCGACACCTCCTCTCACATCATCCTCTCTCTTCGAGGCACCTCCACCGGGGCCAACACAATCGGCGGCGTGCGTTTTGACGAAAGCACGACACCTGTCACGCGCATCCTCCAGAAAATCGACCAGGGCAAATGGACTGTCGGCGGCTCCGGAAACAACTTCACCGAAGTCAGAATCAGCAACTCCGAATTAAAGTTTGAAACCGCCGCCGCCCTGCCCGCCGCCGCCCTCATGCGTTTCAATGTCGGTAGCGGATACCCGACCCTTCATCTCAACAACCAGGCACTCACCGCTGACAGGATTATTGTTGCCGGCGCTAGCGGAGTCACCAACGGCATCGCCCGCGTCATTGACGACTCCGCGAACACCAACGGCGCTATTACCGCCACCAACGGTGTCACCGTGGACGACGCCTGGTTTCTCGTGAACGGAAAAGTGGTTTCCAATGCTGCGGTTGTCATCGGCACTGGCGGCGTGCTTGCCGGCACCCGCACACTTGCCGCCTCGGCAGACAACAACATCGACATCAGCGGCACGCTCTCTCCCGGCACGGTGAACAACTACTCCAGCAGTTCGGACAAAATCAGCCAGGTCGGCACGCTCACCCTCTCCCTGGCAGGAACCGGCAAACTCAAATTTGAAACCGGCTCCATCGTGGCCATGCAACTTGGCACCACCGACGCCGACGCCGCCTCCGACAAGATCGCCTTTGCCACCGCCGGCGACTGGCTCGATGGCAGCGGCAACGCCACCCTCGCTTTGTCAGGGAATATCAATTACAGTATGGTTTATACGATTTTCCGGAATGTTACCGCCGACGGCTTCGCATTTGGCGGCATCACCGGGTACGACACGGATCAATACACCGCCCTGCTTCAGCGGGTGGACAATGACTGGCAGCTCAGCTTTGTCACCGGCAACATTCCCGAACCCGGCGCCGTTGCCGCCATTGGCGCTGTCGCAGTCCTGTTGTTCGCCGGTTTCCTGGCACGTCGCCACCGTACCGCAAAGTAACGCCATTGACCTCTCCCCTGCACGTTCCCTGCCCTGCGCCGCCTGCCTGCCATCTGATCCGCCCCGTTATGTCACGTTTTTTCAAAACCGCCTGGCACGCGCTGGCCGGATGTATTATGACGGGCCTGACAATGGCGTCGGATTCCATTGCTGCCGACACTGCGGAAAAGTCCGTTGCGGTCTCTATCGTCTCTATCCCGAAGGAAGAGATTTTTGTTGATTACGTTTATGATCCGGAGGCCGGAGAACTCCGTGACCGGTTGGGACGCCAGCCCTCTCGCTCCGCTCCCGGGATCGAACGCGTGGCCGACTCCGGTGGTTTGCCCGCCCTGCGCCCGTCAGCAAAGCAACCGGTGCAATTGACCGGCCTCGACCTCCCGGCTGGTCCATTGACGCTGACACTCTGGATCCGTCCTGATTCCGGATCATCCAACGCCCCCCAAACCATTCGCTCCAGCAACGTCCTTGCCATAGGCATCGACAAAACCGGCCACTACCAGGTCACTCGCAACGACGACAACCGCCGCCCGCAAACAGCCACTGCCACCACTCCGCTTGTTCCTGACCGCTGGCAACACCTCGCCGCCACGCACGACGGCGCGACACTCTCCCTCTGCCTCGACGGAAAACTCATCGCCTCCACCCCCTGCCGCGGACGCAAGACTTCTTACAGCGACTCCATCGAAGTCCTTGGCTCGCAATCCGGTGGCCGCAATCCCTTCCGGGGCCTCATTGCCAGCTACACCGTTTACAACCGCCCTCTCACCTCCGCCGAAATCACCACGCTCGCCCGTACACCACCCGTGGCACACTGGGCGGGGGGGGGCGGGGGCTGGGC
>JAISAX010000143.1 GCA_031266495.1 Opitutaceae bacterium | reverse complement strand
ACCCAGCCCGAACTGGCCCGGGCCTGAATTCCACAAACTCGTGCCCACGAAACACCCGAAAAGACCCGAAACGGAAACCTGAAGCAGCGGCTGGTCTTTTTTTCGTGTCTTTTCGGGTGTTTCGTGGGCACATCTTCCCCGATCCATGACCGATATCGTAAGCAAGGCGACGCGCAGCCGGATGATGAGCGGTATTCGTGGCGAGAATACGAAGCCGGAAATCCGCATCCGCCAGTTGCTGCACCGGGACGGATTTCGCTTCCGGCTCCACGGCCGCGACCTCCCCGGCAGGCCCGACATCGTCCTCCCCCGCTACCGTGCCGTGGTGTTCGTCCATGGCTGTTTCTGGCACGGCCATCAGGAAAACTGCCATCTCTTCAAACTCCCCGGCACCCGCCGCGCTTTCTGGACGGCCAAGATCGTCGGCAACCGCCGCCACGACAAGGAAGCCCTTGCCGCCCTCGTCGCCCGCGGCTGGCGCGTCGCCACGATCTGGGAGTGTGCGCTCAAGGGTCGCACGCGCCTCCTCGAAACGACGGTCGCCGCCCATCTGGCCGTCTGGCTGCGGGGCGATGCGCCCCTGCTCACCATCGAAGGCCAACGCACCTCCCCCGACAAAACATCCGGCAAAACACTTTGACAGTCGGCAGGGAACCCTGTCCTGCCCCGCCTCGTCGCCAGGGCGAACCGCCCCCGCCGCTCGTCCCCGCCCGCTCCGGGCCCCGGCATGAGCGTCGTTACTTTTAATGCGATTCAAGGGGTTGCGCAGGAATCTTGTAGCACATCTTCCGGACAACGCGGTTTGACCTTGTGACGCTTGTCGGCCTGACTGGAGATGGGTATCTCGCGCCACCGCAGCCGGCGGGACGATTTCGGGATACGCCCGGAAACGCTCCCGTCAATGTGGCCGGGATGCGTCCTTGTGACGCGTTTGTCTCGCCCATGTCGCTTCCCATCCTTTTCGCCATGAGAAATAACACCGGTATAATGAAAAACCAGATACACACCAACGGCGGCGGCCCGCTGCGGCGGGCGTTGCCCGCGTTGGCCCTCGCGGTCTTCTTCGGGACCAGCCCCGGCTTCGCGGATTACTATCACGAGTCCGTCCAGAGCGGCAACTGGTCCGACTCCGCTACATGGGATTCGTATGGCATCCCCGATGCGACCAAATACATCCATATTAACGCTGGGCACACGGTCACCCTCGGGGAGGGCCAGTCCGTGAACCAGGCAGACATGGGCCTTTACGTTGCCGGCCATGTTGTCATGGAGGCCGAAAGCAGCTATTCCGGAGCCATAATCGAGGTCTTGTATAGCGAGGTCGACGGTGAAGTGGTGCCCGCAAGCTTGACGCTCGGCTCCGGGGCGACTGTGAACCTCACCGGGAGCGACAAGATCCCTCATTTTATGGGAATGGTGGAGATGGCGGCAGGTTCCCACATATCCACGACCGGAATTGTAGGATGGCAGAACCTGGTCTTCAACAACAACGGGCAGGATGGTGCCAATGCCTGGATCTCGGCACCGATGATCGGGATGCTGGACCTCAATTATATATTGGCGGAGACGGGGATGGCGGAGGAGGAGTTCCCTGACTATACCGGCCCATGGTACAACATTGAACTGAACGGATTCGCCGAGGGCACCTGGTCGCTCATCAGCGGCATCTCCATGCTCGTTAGTCCGTCCACCGAGGAAGGACCTGTTGATTTGAGCCTGCTGGAACTCATCACGTTGAGCGGAGACAGCATGGCGAATGCGAAAGCGGAATTGGGTCTCGGCCTTGATGAGATCACGGACACGTACACCCTTTACGTGACCATATCAACGGCAGCGGTGCCCGAGCCTGCCGGGTATGCGGCGCTGGCCGGACTGGCGCTGCTGGCGTGGGTGACGATGCGGCGTAGTCGCGACGTGCGCCGCTGACCCTTTCCCGGAGGCGGACGCGCCAGTGGTCCGCCTCCGGGGGTTTTGTGTTCATACTCATCGGATAATGCGGGGGCGGCGCCCCTACGTCTGTTCCCACCGCTTTGAGTTGCACCCCTGCAAAACCTGCCTCCACGCAGCGTCCTTGACGCCGCCCCCCGCGTTCGCTTATTGCTCCCGGCCTTGATGCGAAACACGCACACGGATCTCCTGCGACTTACTCTGGCGCACGGTCACTGAAACGGCCGCCCGGCAGCGGCTGATCGTGCGTCCCCCCCCCCCGTAGCGAGCCCGATCTACCGGCATCGGCTTGGCCATTCCCTGTTCACATGCGCCGGGTTTCCGTTTAACACTTTTTTTCAAAACCAAAACCAACACCAAAACCAACACCACTCACCATCATGCAATCCGCTCCCGTCACCAAATACCGGCCTTTCCCGCCGGTGAACTTGCCCGACCGACAATGGCCGTCGCGCACCCATACGCAGGCTCCCGTCTGGTGCAGCGTCGATCTCCGCGACGGCAACCAGGCGCTCGCCCAGCCCATGAGCGTCGCGGAAAAACTCGAGTTTTTCGACATGCTCGTCCGCATCGGCTTCAAGGAAATCGAGGTCGGTTTCCCCTCCGCCTCGCAGATCGAGTTCGATTTCTGCCGCCGCCTCATCGACGAAAAACGCATCCCCGACGGCGTCGCCATCCAGATCCTCTGCCAGTGCCGCGAGGAGCTCATCACGCGCTCCCTCCAGGCCTTGCGCGGCGCGAAAAACGTCATCTTCCATCTCTACAATTCCACCTCGCCCTGCCAGCGCCAGTACGTCTTCGGCGCGACCAGGGACGACATCAAGGGCATCGCCGTGCGCGGTGTCGAATTGCTCAAAAAACACGCCGCCCCGCTCATCACCGAAGGCACGCGCCTCCGCCTGCAATACTCGCCGGAGAGTTTTAACAGCACCGAACTCGATTTTGCGCTCGAAGTCTGCGAAGCCGTCACCGACGTCTGGCAACCCACGCCGCAGGACAAGATCATCATCAACCTGCCCGCCACCGTCGAGTACGCTACGCCCAACGTCCATGCCGACCAGATCGAGTGGATGTGCTGGCGCCTCACGCGTCGCGACGCCACGCTCGTCTCGCTCCACACGCACAACGACCGCGGCACCGGCGTGGCCGCCACCGAACTGGCCTTGCTCGCCGGCGCCGACCGCGTCGAAGGCACGCTCTTCGGCAACGGCGAACGCACCGGCAATCTCGATATCGTGACGGTGGCGCTCAACCTCTACACGCAGGGCGTCCACCCGAACCTCGACTTCAGCAACATCAACGCCATCCGCGAGGTGTACGAACGCTGCACGCGCATGGAGGTACACCCGCGCCATCCCTACGCCGGCGACCTCGTGTTCACCGCCTTCAGCGGCTCCCACCAGGACGCCATCAAAAAATCCTGGCCCCACCAGAAACCCGGCCAGCCGTGGACGACGCTCTACATCACGATCGACCCGGCCGATGTCGGGCGCAACTACAAGGCGATCATCCGCATCAATTCGCAGTCCGGCAAAGGCGGCGTCGCCTACATACTCGAAAACGAGTTCGGCTACCAGCTCCCCAAGCTCATGCACAAGGAGATCGGCAAGGTCGTCAACGACCTCGCCGACACCAAAGGCACCGAACTTACGCCTGCGGACATTCACGACGCCTTCGTTCACGAGTACATCGACCGGCGCACGCCGCTCGCGCTCGAAAGCGTCACGAATACCACCGAACGCGACAGCGCCGTCATCTGCGAAGCCCGGATCATCCACAACGGCCAGGCGCAGACCGTGTGCGCGCGCGGCAACGGCCCGATCGACGCCTTCGTGCGCGCGCTCGCCACGGCCGGCGTGCCGCCGTTCGAGCTGGTCAGCTATTCCGAGCACTCGGTCGGCCGCGGAGCCGACACGCTGGCGGTCTCGTATATCCAGGTCAAAAGCATGCCGGGCGGAAACACCTTCTTCGGCGCCGGCATGGATACCAACATCGAACTCGCCTCGATCAAGGCCGTCGTCAGCGCCGTGAATCGCTCGCTCGCCTGAGCGCCGGAGCGGCGGCATTCCTGCCGCTGCGACGGATCGGATTGACAGTAAAGCGTCGCCGGGCTGATCGGCGGGCTGATCGGCGGAGAGGCAAAGTGGCGAGGCGCGAAGCGCCTCGTCGCAGCGGCAGGAATGCCGCCGCTCCGGGCCGGGGCCTGTCCACTTTTCGGGATGCGCCCGGTCCTTGCGCACTTGCTCTTGTTCCCTCGTCCCGGGAAGCTCGGGATTTTTCCGCATCCGCACCTCCCGCACCTCCCGCACCACACCACCCTCATGATCGGCCTGAGCGAAACCAACGGCGCCCCCCCCCCCCCCTCCCCCTCCCCGGAGCGGCCACCGCCGTCGCGCGCACCGCGACTCTCCGCGCACGTCTTCGCCCCCGGCGGCACGCTTCAGGCCGGCCTCAAGCTCGAACACCGCCCGCAACAGGAAACGATGGCCCGCGCCGTCGCCCGTTCGTTCGCCGACAACACCCCGCTCCTCTTCGAAGCCGGCACCGGCGTTGGGAAATCCCTCGCGTACCTCCTCCCCGGCATCATTCACGCCATGGACCAGAGCCGGCAGATGATCGTCTCCACCCACACGATCGCCCTCCAGGAACAGATCGACCGCAAAGACCTGCCCCTCTGCCGCCGCGTATTCTCGGCCTCGCCGGAGACCGCCGCCTACGCCGGTTTCAAGTCCGCCGTCCTCGTCGGCAAAGGCAACTACCTGTGCACGACGCGCCTCGCCGCCGCCCTGCGCGACAAACACGAACTCTTTACCACCCCCGAGCACGCCGAACTCCAGCGCATCGCCGACTGGGCGCAAACCACGCCCGAAGGACTCCGCCACGAACTCAACCCCCCCCCCGCCCCCGAAGTCTGGGAACTCGTCAACGCCGACTCCTCCGCCTGCGCCCGCAAATACTGCAACTGCGAAACCTGTTTTTACCAACGCGCCCGCGCCCGCATCAGCAAAGCCCACGCCATCATCGTCAACCACTCGCTCCTCTTCGCCCTCCTCAACGCCGGCGGCGGCGCCCCCGGCGGCAAGACCCGCGGCGTGCTCTTTCCCGACGACTTTGTCGTCCTCGACGAAGCCCACACCGTGCCCGCCGTCGCCACCGACTACTTCGGACTGCGCATCAGCAGCTACGGCGTGGACCGCATGCTCAAATACCTCTACAACCCGCGCACCCGCCGCGGCCTCCTCAAAAAAACCGGCGCCCTCCCCCACGAACTCCAGCTCGTGGACGACGCCCTCGAAGCCGCCCGCCAGTTCTTTGCCCACATCGAGGAAAAACTCCTCCAGCAACGCCCCATCGCCCGCGTGCGCACGGAAGGCTTTGCCGAACCCTGGCTCGACGGCCCCCTCACCGCGCTGCACAAAGTCGTGCGCGCACGCGCCGACAAACTCCCCGACGACTCCAGCCAACGCCAGGAAATGCTCGAACAGGCAACAAAACTCAAAACCTGCCAGACCGGCATCAGCCAATACCTCGCCGTCGCCGAGCCGGACAAACTCGTTTACTGGGCCGAACGCAGCGGACGCCGCCAGACGATCATCACCCTGCGCACCGCGCCCATCGACGTAGCCCCCTGCCTCCGCGACGCCCTCTTCGACCGCGGCACCGCCATCCTCTGCACCAGCGCCACCCTCGCCCTCGGCGGCCACATCGAACCCTTCCAGCACCGCATCGGCGGCGAAGCCGCCCGCACCGCCATCGAAACCTCCCCCTTCGACTACGCCCGCCAGATGCGCGTGTACGCCGCCACCGACATCCCCCCCCCCTCCCCCCGGGACGCCCGCCTCGCCCTCGAATCCCTGACCGACTACATCGACTTCTGCACCCGCCGCACGCAAGGCGGCACCCTGGTCCTCTTCACCAGCTACGCCGACATGAAACGCGTGGCCGAGGAACTGGAACCCGTGTACGAAGGCGCAAAACGGCCCTTTTTCATGCAAGGCCGCGACGCCTCGCGCACCGAACTAGCCCGGCTGCTGCGCGAAGCGGGCAACGGCATCCTGTTCGGCACGGACAGCTTCTGGACAGGCATCGACGTACCCGGCGACGCGCTCTCGCAAGTCATCATCACGCGACTCCCCTTCGAAGTCCCCACGCACCCCATACCCGAAGCCCGCACGGAACGCGTGCGCGAACGCGGCGGCAACCCCTTCCAGGAGATCACGCTGCCCGAAGCGCTGATGACCTTCCGGCAAGGCGTGGGCCGGCTCATTCGCAGCGCACGCGACCGCGGCGTCATCACGCTCCTCGACCCGCGGATCATCCAGAAACCCTACGGACGGCAATTCATCGAAAGCCTGCCGGACACCCGCGTGGTACGGATCAATCGCCACAACCGGGCGGAAAAGTTTGTGCCCTTTGTGTGATCAACACGTCGGCGGGACGCGGAGACGTCCGACGCTGCGTGAGGCCCAACCGAGCCCCCGTCAGACGCAAGCCTTCGAGGAGGACAAAACAACCCTTTGAAGTTACGCGAAGGGCATTTTTGCAAGGGCGCACCGGGCCGTGCGAAGGGATCGCGTAACATCGGTTAATGACTGAAGTTACGCAGACGAGGGTATTTTGATCGGTCCGGGGAAAGCACGCGTCTCGCGTGCTGTGTTCGGCGTCTCGCCGAACACGGTTTGGATCGACAGCAAAGGCTTGGGCGAGACGCCCAAGCCAGCACGCGAGACGCGTGCTCTCCCCGGACCGGCTGCCTGCGTAACATCAGATATAAAGATTGTTCAGGAATATATTAACACATCTTCGGGGTTTCGCGTTTTGATCTTGTGACGGTTGCCGTCCCGAATGCAGACAGGTATCTTGTGCTATCGCATTCGATGAGCAGCCTTGCGGGATACCCCAAAAGCAACTCCGAAGGCAATGGCCCGATCCACATCCCTCGATGCCACTGCTCACTCACCGCTTCCACGCCAACCCTGGTCCGGCGCAATCCCCGGCCTGCCGACACCTCATCTTGCCAGCGCCATCCGCCCGGCAATCTGCCACCAACACCCCGATCCCCTCCGGTAACGTGGCATTACACTTCGGCACAAACCCCTTTTCAGCCGGTTTACTGTCACTTCATTCTTTTTTCTCCCCATTACCCGATTGTTTGCCGCCAAAACCCGATACCCAAACCCCTGAACCATCTTCCCCCTCACCAAAACATTCCAAACGTGTGACATTACCCGGCGGCACAAGCCCGGGGACATCGGGTACAACGCGTGTACCACAAAAAAGTACGCCACTCTTTTCCGGTACCGTTCCGGGGACGCCGGGTACAAGCGCGGGGACAGACTATTCTTGCGATATTTTATCGGTCCCCGGTCCGGGGACATCGGGTAACAGCCCTGTACCGGATCTCCCCGGCCCTGTACCCGATGTCCCTGACTCCGTACCCGATGTCCCCGGCCTTGCACCGTCGTGGACTACGACAAAATGGCCCGTCCCCGACACACTTTCCGATGGTACAAGCACTGTACCCGATGTCCCCCAAACCGTACCCGATGTCCCCGGCATCCTTTTTTCCAGTACAAGGGCGGGGACGGGCGATTTTGGCGTCCCCCGGGCAGGGACGCGCCCCACCCCGTCCATTTTCAATCCCCCTGTTCATTCCTCCTGAAACAAGCACCCGCAACCAAAGCCACACCATGCCACGGCACATCCACCGCAATTATTTCCCCACGACCGAAAAAGAGCAGCGCGAATGGGGCGAGAACTTCATCACCGAACTGCCCAACTTCAAGACCACGCTGGGCATCAACGACGCCACCTACGACAAACTCAAGACCACCTGGAGCACCTGGCTGGCCGCCGAAGTCTGGCAAAACAACGCCCAGATCATCGCCCGCGAACGCACCGCGGACAAGGACCGCGCCGGCTGGGCACCCATGGGCGCCGAACTCTACATCCGGCCCAACATCGCCCCCACCGGCCCGACCAACACCCAGACCCTGCCCGACGGCGGCTACTTCACCCTGGCCTTCACGCTCGCCGACAGTTTTATCAACAACGTCAAATGCACCGACGACATCAAGCGCGCCCTGCGCCTGACGCCCATTGCCCCCTCCCCCGTCAACCCCGGCCAGGCGCAGAGCCACGTAAGGGCCGAGTTCGACGGCAACCTCCAGCGCTTCATTGCCAGCATCCCCGCCCCCGCGAAAGCCCTCGTCGTGCATTGCGATTACCATGACGAGAAAGGCAGCGTATTTGTGCTCAGCACCGCCGAGGCGCACATCACCGACCCGCGCCCCGCCCCCGCCGACCGCGAGGAGCAGCGCGACTACACCTTCCGCCTCCTCGGCAAGGACGGCCAGCCCATCGGCATCGAAACCCGCCTCACCCGCTTCCTCCGCCAGGGCGCCCGGCAATAAATGACATCCCGCAAAGAAACTTGTAGCCGCGGGCGTGCCGCCCGCGCCGCCGTTGCCCCTCAACCCTTGCTCTCACTCAACACAGACGGACGCGCCCGGCACGGGCGCGGCTACAACAAAAATCTGATCAACCAAAAAAAATGAATACACATAAGAAAACAAAAACGACCGCGGCATTGTCCGCCGCCCTTCTGGCAGCCGCCATCACCCTCGTCCCCTTCGCCCGCGCCAGCATCCTCACCACCTCCGACGGCGCGGCCAGCGATCACGTTGGCGAGTCGGTGAGCTCCTCGGGAAACAATGCGCTGGTCGGGGCTTTTGGGGATGACGACAAGGGGAATAGCAGTGGCTCGGCCTACTACTACAAAGGGCTGGATTCTGTGAGCGGCAAGGTGTCTCAGCGTGTGAAGCTGGTAGCCTCCGACGGCGCGGCAGATGACGAATTCGGTCGTTCGGTGAGCCTGTCGGGAGACAATGCGCTGATCGCGGCTCGTTATGATGACGACACGGGGAGCAACAGTGGCTCGGCCTACTACTACAAGGCGCTGAATAGCAAGAGTGGCACGGTGACTCAAAACGTCAAACTGGTCGCCTCCGACAGCGCGGCAGGTGACGAATTCGGTCATTCGGTGAGCCTGTCGGGAAACAACGCGTTGATCGGAGCTCAGAATGATGACGACAAGAGCACCGAGAGTGGTTCGGCCTACTACTACAAGGCGTTGGACAGCGCGAGCGGCACGGTGACAGAATCCGTGAAGTTGCTCGCCTCTGACGGCGAGTATAATGACCGATTTGGCTATTCGGTGAGCCTGTCGGCAGACAATGCGCTGGCCGGGGCTCTCCAGGATGACGACAAGGCGAACAGCAGTGGCTCGGCCTACTACTACAAGGCGCTGAATAATGTGAGTGGTAACAGCACCGGCATCGGGACGCTCAACGGAAAGAACGCCACCTACGAAACCGTAAAACTTCTTGCCTCCGACGGCGCGGCAACCGACCTCTTCGGCGGTTCGGTGAGCCTGGAGGGAGACAATGCGCTGGTCGGGGCTTATTATAAAGGATCCGGCACTGGCTCGGCCTACTACTACAAGGCGCTGAATAATGTGAGTGGAAACAGCACCGGCATCGAGGCGCTCAACGGAAAGAACGCCACCTACGAAACCGTAAAACTGATCGCATCCGACAGCGCGACGGGGGACTACTTCGGCATTTCGGTGAGCCTGTCAGGAAATAATGCGCTGGTCGGGGCTAGCTTGGAAGGCAATGACAGGGGACTCTACCAGGGTGGCTCAGTCTACTACTACAAGGATCTGGATAATGTGAACGGCAACAGCACCTACGAATCTGTCAAACTGCTCGCCTCCGACAGCGTGATAGGTGACAAATTCGGCACTTCGGTGAGCCTGTCGGGAGACCGCTTCGTCATCGGGACGGGGTCTAATGCCCAAGTTAACGGAGTAGCTGTCGGCAAAGCCTACAGCGGAGACATCCGCGCCTTCACCACGCTCGACGCCGGGGACGGCACCCCCCTGGCCACCGACGGCCTGAGCTTTGTCTCCCAAAGCGACTGGGTCATCGGCGCCACCACCAGCAACAACATCGTCACCCTCAGCCGCGCCCTCAATATCGCCACCGTCGATACCGACGACTACGTCTCCGACACCGCCGACGTGACGGCCCTCGGCAAGGCCGTTTACATCGGCCAGACCGCCGGGGCCAACAACAACTTCCTCATCATCGAAGGCACCCTGACCGCCAACGCCGTCCATGTCGGCACGGCAGGCAACAGCGACAACGCCCTCATCATCTCGCGCACCGGATTGGTGACAGCGGGCGAACTGGTCGTGGCAGCCAGCAATGTCATTGTCTTCGATCTCGGGGCAAGTGGAGTCAACGGCCTGATCGATGCCAGCAGCATCACCTTTGGCGGCACCCTGCAGTTGTCAGCGGGCGACGGTTTCGCCGCTGTGAAAGGAGCCACCTACAAACTCTTCAACTTGGTGACGGGGGACAGTAAATTCATCAACATCGAAAGCAGTATGGACGTCGCCCTCGCCGCTGCCGGTTTGAAATGGGATTTTTCGGCGCTCTACACCGATGGCACCATTTCCCTCGTCGCCGTGCCCGCCAGCATCGACAGCTTTGCGGTATCCAATCCCTCAGCGCCAACGGCCACGATCAGCGCCGACCCGCAGACCGGTAATGCGCCACTCGATACGAAGCTCACATGGAGCGCTGGCAATGCCGCGTCGGTGACGGTTTCCGGCCCCGGCGTCAGTTCGACCGATGTCAGCGGCACCCGGCCCCTGACCGGGCTCACGCAAGGCACACACACCTACACCGTAATGGCGCAGCCGAAAACCACCGCCACCATCTCATGGAGCACTTCTGACGCAAGCACCCTCACCCTCGTCACTCCCTCCGGCGACGTGACCGTGACTGGCCAGACCAGCTACACCGCGACGGTTGCAGGCTCCTACATGCTCAAGGCCGCAAACGCTTTCGGAGATGTAATTTCTAGCAATCCCGTCACCGTGACCCTGCCCTCCTCGAAAACTGCGAGCGTGACGATCACGGTAAACGAGCAACTGCCCACGATCCCGGCGGTGATCGACAATGACACGGTGATTGTGGTCGCCGATCCGACGACCCCCGGCGGTATCATCATCAATGCCGACATACTAGCCAACCCGTCCGACCCGGATCAGTCGCAGGTCTTCGAGGAGGACAAAATCACCCTCTTCACAGCAACCGATATCCTTGATGAGACGGACTGGGTGGTTGCCGATCCGTCCACCTGGACGGTGGTTGTATCCGATGGCGGATCGAGCATCACGCTGGTCGTTGCACCCACCGCCGACACCGCCCGCTTCTACCGCGTGGCCACCACGCTCCAACCGGTGCAGACCAGCGGCACTCCCGAGGCGGGCGATACGGTCAAATACAACACCGTCCTCTTCGGGCAATACAAGGTGACTGTGCCGGCCAAAATCAGAATGTTTGTGGCCAACCAATTGGTGAACAACAAAACCAGTGTGTCCGGACTCTTTGATGCTCTGCCGAGAGGCTCCAGTGTCGAAGTCGCTGTCAATGGTGAGCTTGTCACTGCCAGCCGTCACGCGATCACGAATGCATGGAGCGCCAACATCCAGACGCTGAACGTTGCCGTTGGTGAAGCGGCGAATGTCTATAATGCAGGCTCAAGCAGCATTACGATCGAGGTTGTTGGCGTGGTCCCTCTCTCGAAGACCTATTCCGTCACTGCCGGTCAGGGCCAGTATGTCAGTTCGATGATCCCTGTCGCCTTGTCTTCTCCCGAGGACATGGGCTACCAGCGTTACAGAAATGACAAAATCACGACGTGTGAGAACAATGAGTATGTTGTCTATAATGTTCACGCGCTTACTGGCAACTGGACGAGCGGGGCCCCCGGTTTTGGGTTGGGTGAAGGTATGCGCCTGACACTGGCACATAGCGTCACGTGGACCTGGGAAATATTGGTGAATCCTGATTCACTGATTCTATCGAAATAGCAAAACAAGCATAAATAACGATGAATAATATAAGAAAAATAACAGCATTGCTGGGCATGGCCATCCTGGCTTCCACCCTTGGTGCCAGGAATGTCCAACTGATATACAGTGGCATATGGATTAATATTGAGGATGACAATGTCAACGGAATAGCCGTTGATCCTGTGTTAAAAGCGGCGGACGGTTACGTCTCGACATATTGGTGGGGGACGACTCCAGACAACCTGACTGCATTGGGCTTTGGTGCCATGTGCGATGCGTACGGTGCCGAGTATACAGGTCTGTTCGATGAACAATATTTCGTAGTCAAGGATCTGGAGCCGTTCCAAACCATCTATACGGAGGTTCGCATGTTCCAGTATGATGGGGTGGACACTATGGACTATGATGCAGTAAGAGCCCTGAGTGGACACTTGGCTGCCGAGGCGTGGGACTTGCTTTCGGGCAGTGCCATCGTGGCGGTTAGTGGCGTATTTGCGGTAACTGTGGAAGAAGACGCTCGCCCCACGGAGGTTGTCAAAGGCATCTATCCTGCCTACATCGGGACAAGCCTTCGCAGTGACTATGGAGCGGTACCCGAGCCCTCCACGTATGCGGCGCTCGTCGGGCTGGCGATTCTCGGCGTAGCGGCGCTGCGCCGTCGCCGGCGCTGAACGGACGGAGCGGCGGCGGTTCGACTGGTTTTACAGAAAAAGACCGCCGCTCCGGAGATTTTTTGAGGAAACGCTGCCCGCAAGCAGCGGAGTTCGTGCCGGTTATTTCCCCAGCGCCGCACAAAACGCCGCGAGACGCTCCACGCCCTTCTTGATGATCCCGTCGCTCGTCGCGTAGCTGAGGCGGAGGTAACCCTCGGCGCCGAAAGCACTGCCGAAAACGGCGGCGACTTTTTGTTGTTCGAGCAGCTTGTCGCAAAACCCGGCCGAACCGATCCCGAAACTCGAAATGTTCGGAAACAGGTAAAACGCGCCCTGGGCGAGCAGACACGTCACGCCGGGGATCTTGTTGAGCTCGGCATGGAGGAACCTGCGACGGCGGTCGAACGCCACGAGCATCGCGTCGAGCGCGACCCTCGTCTTGTCCTTCTCCCTGAGCGCGGCGAGAGCGCCATACTGGGCGAAAGTCGTGGCATTGGAGCTCGTCTGGCTCTGGATTTCGGCAACCGCCCTGGCGACCGGCGCAGGCGCGACGGTGATGCCGAGACGCCAGCCGGTCATCGAATAGGTTTTCGAGAAACCGGAGACGATGATCGTGCGCGCAGCAGCCTCGTCCGAAAACGTGGCGGGCGAAACGTGCTTCGCTCCGTCGTAGAGCAGGTGCTCGTAAATCTCGTCCGACAGGATGTAAAGATTGTGCCGGAGCGCGACCTCGACAATGGCCTCGAGTTCGGCGCGGGTATAGACGGCGCCGGTCGGGTTGGACGGGGAATTGAGGATGAGGAGCTTCGTCTTCGGCGTGATCGCGGCCTCGAGCTGCGCGGGCGTGAGGCGGAAGCCGGTGGTGTCGTCCGCGAGAACGAATTTCGGGGTGGCTCCGGCGAGCTTCACCATCTCGGGATAGCTGACCCAGTAGGGCGCGGGGATGATCACCTCGTCGCCGGGCGAACACACGGCGAGAATGGAAAGGTAGCAGGAAAACTTGCCGCCGGGCGAGACGATGACCTGGGCGGGCGCGGTCTTGAGACCGAGGCGGGACGAGTAATCCTCGGCGATGGCCTCGCGGAGGGGCTGGATGCCGGGGGTGGGCGCGTACTTGGTCTTGCCCGCCCTGAGCGCGGCGATCGCGGCCTCCTTGATGTGCTCCGGTGTGTCGAAATCGGGTTCGCCGGCGGCGAAACCGCAAACGTCCTCGCCGGCGGCGAGAAGGGCCTTGGCCCTGGCATCGACCGCAAGGGTCGGCGAAGGCGCGATATTGAGGGACCAGGTGGAGAGCGGCGCAGGCGCGGGACTACTCATGGAGATGGAAAACGGACAACAGACGTAGCGAACAGGGACGGGACAGGGACGACAGACGGACGGGGGTGGGGGGGGGGGACACAACTTGCCCCGAAACACAAGGAATCGGGGCAAGAAAAACACACGAGGAGGATCCGCGACAGGCGCGGAGCCGGCCGGTGTCAGCGTTTGCCTTTTTTGGTCGGCAGGCTCTCGACGGCGGCGCGGATAACGTCGCCGATGCTGGCCTTTTGTTTCTTCGCCGTGCGGGCGAGCGCGGTCTTGACCTTGAGGTCAAGACGCACGGAGATCTGGCGGCGCTCGTCAACGGAAGCCTCGAAGCGGGAGAGATCGTACTCGGCGATCGCGTGACGGACGACTTCGCTGGTGGAAGCGAGGCCGAGCTGCTTGCGGTGCTGCTCGATTTTCTTGAGCAACGAGACCGGCAGATCGAAGGTCAAGGGAACAGGATTGGATACGGTTTTCTTAGCCATGTGGATGGATATGGATTATGAGTTGATGTTGTTGTAAGTATTACCCGAATACGGATACGATGGATTTCACGTACTGGCCCTCCGGATGCAGGCGCAATGCTAAATTTCATCCCCTGTCGTTCCATTTCCCGTATTGTATCGATATGGCAATGACTTCCGTCCTGAAAAAAATATGGCCGGCCACCGGCGATTTCCGGAAAAATCCCCCCTCCCCTCCCCCGTTCCGGGCCTCCGTAACCGCTTTTTCGCTACCCTGGCGATGTCATGGAGAAAAATGGACGAAACTCCGCTCCGTACCGGATGAAAATCACAAAATGGACATCGAATATCAATCTTCGGCACTGCACCGTGCGGACGCCATGCCCGGCAAGGTTTGAGGATGGCCACGAAACCAGTCAACAAGACCAAAACCTCCAGTACAAAACCCGGCGGCCACGCCGCCCATACCCAGGACGCCGCCGCGAACGGACTCGCCGGCGCGCTCCGGCGCCCCATCAAGATCACCATGCTCGGCGCCGGTTCGGGCTTCACGCCCCGCCTCGTCAATGACGTGCTCCGCATCCCCGGCAACCAGGGCGGCGTCGTCGCGCTGGTCGATATCGACACGAAACGGCTGCGCACGATGCACCGCCTCCTCGAAAAACTCGTCGCGCAACTCGCCGCCGCCGACGGCTCCGGCTCCGGGGCCGGCGCGAAAAAATGGCGCATCATCTCCTCGCCCGACCGCGCCAGGGTGCTCAAGGACTCGGACTACGTGGTCAACTGCATCGAGGTCAGCGGCACCGCCTGCGTCGTCCACGACAACGACATCCCCCTCAAATACGGCATCGACCAGTGCATCGGCGACACCATCGGTCCGGGCGGCCTCTTCAAGGCCCTGCGCACCATTCCCGTCTGGCTCGACGTGCTCCGCGACTGCGAACGGCTCTGCCCGCGGGCGCTCGTTCTCAACTACACCAATCCCATGGCCATGATGTGCCTGGCCGCCGGTCGCACCTCGTCGATGCCGGTCGTCGGCCTCTGCCACTCCGTGCAAGGCACCAGCCACCTCCTCGCGCGGTATGCGGACATCCCCTACGAGGAAATGGACTGGGAGTGCGCCGGCATCAATCACCTGGCCTGGTTCACCCGGCTCGAACACCGCGGCGCCAACCTCTACACCAGCCGCCTTTACAAAAAATTCACCGCCGACCTCGCCGCCGCCGAACGCGAGCGCCTGGCCGGCAAGGCCTCGCACGACAGCTCCGATCTCGACCGCGGCAAGACCGAAAAGGGCTACGAGGCCGCCGATCTCGTCCGCAAGGACATGTGCCTGCACTTCGGCGCCTTCATCACGGAAAGCTCCGGCCACCTCTCCGAATACCTGCCCTACTATCGCAAGAGCGACGCCGGCCGCGCCCTGCTCCGCCAGCGTTACGATGGCGGCTCGCGTTTTTACGCCACCAACTGGCCCGACTGGCGCAAGGCCGCCGACGCCTCCCGCATGGCCATGCTCGCCGGCGCCGAATCCATCGACTGGCAACGCTCCTGGGAATACGCCTCGTGGATTATCGAGGCCCGCGAGAAAGACGCGCCCTTCCGTATTCACGGCAATGTCATGAACAATAACAAGGGCGCGGGGCAACTCATCACCAACCTGCCGGCCGATGGCTGCGTCGAGGTCGCCTGCATGATCGACGCCAACGGCATCAACCCGACCCGCTACGGCGCGCTCCCCGCGCACATGGCCGCGGTGTGCGCGAGCAACATGAGCATGTTCGACCTCGGAGCCCAGGCCGCGATCGACCGCAGCATCGAAAAAGCGATCCATGCCCTGATGTTCGATCCGCTCACCGCCGCCCTCCTCACGCCCGCCGAAATCAAGGCGATGACGCTGGAGATATTCCGGGCCGAAAAGGATTTTCTCCCCGGCTACCGGTAAAGCGCCGCCGACGGCGCCTCTCAGCCGCGCAGGAATGCCCCGACCGCCGCCTCCAGCGACAGGCCGGGGTTTGCCTTCGACACCACGTCCCAGAACCGCAGGAACGGCACCACCTGATACGTGGCCGTGGCGACCTCGCGGTAAAACAGCCGCCCGAGCGGTCCCGTCTTTTCCAGATACCCCGTCTCGCGAAACCGCCGCAACGTCGCCTCCACCTCGTAACGCACCGCGCGGTGCCGCACCCGCCATCCCCCCTCCCCCCCCCCTCCGCCGCCCGTTCCGCCCGCCGTCGCCCCGCCATCGCGTAGTCGCTCCAGAACGACAAATTGCGCCGCCGGGTTGCCATCCTGCGGCAGGCCGGCCGCGCCCGTCGTCACGATACGGCCGTGCCGCCACTCGCGCAGCATGCACTGGTGGTTGTGTCCGCGCACGATCAGGCCCTCCCGCATCGTCGGGAACATCGCTTCCACCCGTTCGTCCGGCGTGTAGTGGAAAACCGAATCGTGATCTCCCCGCTCCGACGCATGCACGACGACCAGGCCGGGCGCCTCCGGATCGCGCCACACCGTCGGCAACGCCGCCATCTCGCGCATCTGCTGCGCGGAAAGCTCCGCCCTCGCGAAGTGCAGCGGACCAAACTGCGGCTTCGCCCACTCCGGCGCCGCGCGCTCCGTGCCGAAATCGAACACGTAGCGTTCGTGGTTCCCCCGCAACACCGGGCAACCCAGGCCCCGGACGCGTTCCCAGCAGGCGGCCGAATCCGGCCCGCCATCGACGACATCGCCCGCCACCACCAGCCGGTCGGGCTGCAGCCGTGCGATTTCCTCCAGCGCGGCCTCAAGGGCCGCCAGGTTCCCGTGAATATCCGCAATGACGACGACACGCATGCCCCCCAATCAGCGGCTTCCCTCCGCATTACGGAAGGCAAAAATACGCCGGAGTCGCGACCAGGAACCGCTCCCTCCCCGCCCCCCCCCCCCCGTGCCCGCGCCTCTCAGGGCATGCCCGAATGCTCGCCGGGCTTCTGCCGCTGACCGGACGCCGCCGGGCGGGCCGGCTCGTGTCTCCGCTCCGTTTGCAATTCGCCTCCCGCCCCTCCCGCCCCTCCCGCTCCTCCCGCCCCTCCCGGAGCCGCCAGGTGCGGAATCGCCGATTCGGCGTAATCATGCAGCCACAGAAAATCGCCACCGAAATGGTGCGAACCCCATGCGATCAGGATTCCGCCCAGAAGCGCCACGCACCAGGCCTTGCGCAAACGGGGCAGCCGGAAAAACGATGTGGCGGATCCTTTGGATCCTTTCGCTGCCCGCGGCGTCATGGAAGATTTTTTACAGGAAAACATGGTCGTTTTCACAAGGACGGACTTTTCGTTTTCCGCGTTACAACGCAACGATCAAAATCATGTTTGTGTATCCGGTTTCCCATAAGTGCGCCCCGGTATTGGACCAATCCCGTCACGCTCAAGGGAAAAGGCCAACCGATTGCCAACCCTTGCCATTGGCGGCACGTTCATAGCGGGTGCGATCGTGCATGCGGAAGGGTTTTTCCGTCCACAACTCGATCACCGCCGGGACGAGCCGGAAGCCCGACCAGTGCGGCGGACGCGGCACCCGGCCGCGCGGATACTTGATCATCGTGGCCGCCACGGCCCGCTCCAGCTCCGCCGGCGTTTTTAACGGCTGCGACTGGCGCGACGCCCACGCCCCGATCCGGCTCAGATAGGGCCGCGACGCGAAATACGCATCCGCATCGCTCTCCGCAATCGGCTCCACCACGCCCTCGATCCGCACCTGGCGGCCGGGGGGATTCCAGTAAAAACACAACGCCGCCTGCGGATTGGCCTTGAGCGCGCACACCTTCGGGCTCTCCAGATTGGTATAGAAAACAAAACCGTTCTCGGTGGCTTCCTTGAGCAACACCATCCGCACCGACGGCTTGCCGTCGGGATCGACCGTCGCCAGCGCCATCGCGCTGGGCTCATGCACGCCGCGACGCGCCGCGTCGTCCAGCCAGTCGTGAAAAGTATCCAGAGGATTCTTCATATTAGAGGATATGCTGAAGCTTATGCCAAACCGCTGCTCCGCATGCGTTGCCAATATCTGCGCAGTGACACGCCGAACCACAAAATCCGCATTCAGCGGGGACAGAGGTGAAGAGGTGAAGGAGAAGGAAACATCGAAAAAACCTTCATTTGAAACGCTCTGGCCTGCATTATGGAACACATGCGCATCGGCATTGCCCAGCTCAACACCACGGTCGGCGATCTCGCCGGCAACCGCCGCAAGATCCTCGACGCCTACGCCACGCTCGTCGATCAGGGGGCCGAACTCGTCGTCTATCCCGAACTCGTGGTCTGCGGCTACCCTCCCCGCGACCTCCTCTTCAAGACCTGTTTCGTGCCCGACACCGAAAAAAGCCTGGACGCCATCGCCGCCGCCATCCGCGAGGTGCCCGCCCTCATCGGCACCGTCACCCGCAACCCGGCGCCTCACGGCCGCCCCTTCCGCAACGCCGCCGCCTTCTGCCAGCGCGGGAAAATCCTCCACACCGCCCACAAGTGCCTGCTCCCCACCTACGACGTTTTTGACGAAGACCGCTATTTCGAGCCCGCCTCCGCGCCGCTCCTCCTCATTGACCATGCCGGCCACCGCATCGGCGTCACCATCTGCGAAGACATCTGGACGCGCCCCGCGCTGCGCACCCGTCCGCTTTACCGGATCGACCCGGTGATGCTCCTTTCGTCCCAAAAACCCGACCTCATGCTCAACCTCTCCGCCAGCCCCTGGCAGCAGGAGAAGGCGAGCACGCGCGTGCAACTCGTCGCCGACACCGCTCGCGCCCTCCGCGCCCCGGTCGTCTATTGCAACGCCATCGGCGGGAACGACGAACTCGTCTTC
>JAISAX010000123.1 GCA_031266495.1 Opitutaceae bacterium | reverse complement strand
CACACACACCACTGCGGCACCACCAACACAGCCTCCTCATGCTCATGCGCCTTCCCGTCCGATCCATCCTTCGTATTGGTATCTCCATTTCCGTTACCACGACTCTTGCCTTGGCCGGCCTGTCCTGCTTCGCCGCCTCCCGCGCCTTCGCGCAAACGCTC
This sequence comes from Opitutaceae bacterium, assembly GCA_031266495.1. The sequence goes on along the minus strand of JAISAX010000123.1, from coordinate 4,329 downwards.
AGGCAACCTGGCCTCACGCTCGAAGCGAAAGCATGGGACGACATTCGGATACAGGACGGCAACGGGAAGCCCCTGCTCACGCTCACCGGACTGGACATCAAACAAAATCCCCGTGCCAAAACCACAGGCGGCGTCATCCGGCAAATCACCACCTCCGACGGCCAGCCCGCGCTCGAAGTCGCCTACGAGCTTACCACCCCCGAAGGCTCTCCCTCCCCCCTCAAACTCACCGGACGCTTCGTTCCCGAATCCGGACGCGTTGATGTTACCTGGACGCTTGCCGGTCTTCCCGACGACGCCAACATCAACCGCACCATGTTTGGCCGCCGCCTCGCCAACGGAGCGACCGAACTCCCCATCGAAAAACCCGGCCTCTGGAAACGCCATGCTCACGGCGGGCAACCCCAGGAGCACCCCGACGGGAAATTTGCCCGTTATCAAATCGACGACAAACTCATCACCCTCGCCTTCGACTCCGACAACCGCGTTAACCTCGCATGGAAAGATGGCCGCGCTCACCACATCGGCTTCGTAAAATCAGCCGCCGCTCCCGCCATCAGCACAGCCCGTTTTTCCATCATCTTCACGCCCGGCAACTGGCCGGTCGAACTCATTTCCGCCCGCTGGCACGCCCGTCCGCTCAGCCTCCGCATCGACACCGGAAAGCACTACAACTGGTGGGAATCGGAAAAAGACAGGCCCGCCGGACAACAACCCGAACTCACCCTCAACGCCACCCTGGCCAACGCCATCGCCACCGCGTCACGCCACATTGTCATAAAACATTGGATACGCGACTTTGCTGGCAACCACGTCTCCCGCGCCACCCGGGAAATCGACCTCGCCCCGGGAAAGCCCCATTCCGAAACCATCCGGTTTCGCCCCTCGCCAGCCTCCATCGATCCCGCGCGCGACATCTTTTTCGCCGAAGTTTCCGTCCACGACAAAACCACCGGCAAGGAACTCGCCTTCGCCCGCACCAACCTCACCCTCCTGCCCCCGCACGAATACATGAGCACCCCGGCGGACAGCATCTTTGGCATCGCCGCCTACTGGCCCTACCCGGACGAAGCCTCGATCCGGCGCCTGATGGAACGCATGGGCGTGCGCTGGCTCCGCAACGGAGACACCCGCAGCCACAAAAACATCATCGCCAACCACACCAGACAAATCCCCAAAACGCGTTACGACGACGACCCCGTCGCGGGTGACAAATGGATACGCGAACAACTGCAAATCTGCGTCGGGAAAGCCAATCACGCCTGGGAGTTTGGCAACGAAATCAACTACGCCGTCCTCAGCATCGGCATGGGCGACACGGTCAAGGCACAGGAACGCGTCAGGCGGGTCGAGCGTTACCTCGGCTGGGTAAAAGCCATCCGCCGCATTCAGAAAGAAATGGGGCCGCCCGCCGCCAATGTTAAACTCCTCTCCCTCGGTCTTGCGGGCATGGATGTTGTGTTTGCCGATGCGATACAAGCCGGGGGCGGCTGGAAGCTCCTCGACGGACTCGCCCTCCACCCCGGACGCGGCAACTTCACGCCCGACTACCCCGTTTCCGAACCCTGGCAAAACTGGAAAGGCGGCGCTTATGGCAACTACTGGAACTACTACGGCTCCCTCCGCACCGCCGCCGGACTCGTCAAAAAATACGGCGACACGCCGCAAAAACCCAAGGAACTCTGGCTCACCGAAGTTTATGCCTGCACCTACCCCAACAGTTTTTGGGAGGATTCGCTGCGGCACGCAGCCGGGAACACCATTCTCTCCTTTGCGCTCGCCATGAGCGAGAACGTGAAGGCCCTCATGTGGTATCAACTACTGGATTCGGTCTGGCACGATCAACTCGGCGTCAAACCCGATGACCGCGAATATTATTTCGGACTCGTCAACCGCGACCTCAGTCCCAAACCAGCCCTGCTGGGCTACATGACCGCCGCCGAGGAACTCGATCAGGCAACATTCGTCCGCTGGCTGCGTTTCGACACGCCCTCCAAAACGCGCGGGCTGCGTTTCGACACGCCTCGCGGACCGCTGACGATTTTGTGGGATCGCACCGACGGCTACATCCTCACGAAAAAGGTCAAGGATTTCGCCTCACCCGAACCCTGGATGGATGAATGGCGTAGCCAGATTGCCATTACGCTTCCCGTCGCTCCGGGGCGCGCCTCGATCACCGTGATAAACGAGATAGGCCAGCGTCAGGACATCCCGGTTACCGCGACCACCGCCACCGCCGCCACCGCCACCACCGCCACCACCGCGACCGGCCCCGCGGTCACGCTCAAGCTCACAGGCGCCCCGGTGATCATTTACGGCCTCGACGCGGAAAAACTCAAATAACGGATGTTACGCGGATTGCCCGTAGGGGCTTCGCTTGCGAAGCCCGCGCCAGCCGGACGGGACGAACTGGAGTTTCTTCATCCGCGACAGCTCCTCGCGGGCTTCGCAAGGGGTGATGTCGGCGGCGGTCATCATGCGCCAGAGGGGGGGGGGGGGGGAGACTGGAGGAGTTGTTCGAGGCGGCGGCGGGCGGTGGCGCGGAGCGATGCGATGCAGACCTCAGGCCATTTTGTTGTTTTCCCCTGGAGAAAGGATGATCCGGGTTTCAGGGCTTTCCTTGTAACCGATGCGGATGGCTTTGGCGCGCAGGCGGCGGGCGTTTGCCGGGAACGGGACGGGAGTGGTGTAAAGATGCCAGCGCGGTGTGTCACCTTCCTCCAGGGTCCAGGCGATGGATGCGCCCTGGGTGGTGGTGTGCAGCTGGAGGCAGGCGTTGCCGTCGGACGCGGCGGGCGGCGGCAAGGTTGCGCCGTCTTTCAACGGAAGCGCCTGAAGGTTGTTTTCATAAACCGGGATGACAACGGGCGCATGCGTCCGGGGTTGGCAGCCGTCGGGCCACCAGCGGGCGAGCATTTCGGATTCGGGCACGGCGCCCATGTCGCCAACCTCGGCGAGCCAGGCGTCGGTGGCCCGGCGCAGGCGTTGCAGGTCGTGGTGAAAGGGGGGCGAGCCGGCGAGGTTGTGGAGTTCGGCGGGGTCGGCCAGGGTGTCATAGAGTTCTTCCGGCGGGCGCGGGTATTCGAATAGTTGCGACAGGAGCGGCGGGAGTTCTCCGCGCAGGTGGAGGCGCCAGATTTCCTGCATGACGGGGTGGCGGTTGAGGAAGGATATCCAGGGGGCGCGGGGAAGCTCGGGGTGATAGTTGCGGATGTATTTGAAACGGTGGTCGCGGGCCGCCCTGACGCGGTCCCAGGCGGTGCCGTTGCGGTCGCGGGAAGCAAAAACGAAGGCGCGCGGCGGGGTTTTTTCCGCCTCGGGTCCCAGGAAGGCGCGTCCCTGAAAGTGCGCCGGGACGGGCAGGCCGCATAACGAGAGCGTGGTGGGCGCGAGATCGATGGTGCTGACCAGTTCGTCGCGTCGTGTCCCCGGCCGGAGATGACCAGGCCATCGCACAATCATGGGTACATGGATACCGGAGTCGTAGGGCCAGCGTTTGCCTCTCGGGAGGGGCGCGTGGTCGCTCCAGTGGAAAACAAGGGTGTTGTCCGACAGTCCGTCTTCGTCCAGTTGGCGAAGGAGGGCGCCGAGGCGGCGGTCATTGTTTTCAATGTGTGTGTGTATGCGGGCAAGGGTTTCGCGGACTTTGGGGGTGTCGGGTAGCCAGGCCGGCACTTCAACCTGTTCCGGCGTGAACGCGGGGAGCGGACATTTTTCCGGCCAGGCTCCGCTTTCATGCGTGTCCTCAAGGTTGAAGACGGCAAAGAAGGGGGTTTCCGGGGAGGGGCGGTTGCGCCAGTGCGCGTGGTCTCCCTGCTCGTCCCAGGCGGTAAAGGGCGGCGAGAACTGGTAGTCGGTTTTGTAATTGTTGGAGCAGAAATACCCGGCGGCCCGCATGTATTCGGAAAAACATTTCACATGCGGAGGGGGTACGGCTTCGTACGGGCCGGGAAGTCCGGCGACGTCCGGATCATCATGCGTGGTCCGCATGTGGTGCGCGCCGATGGAGATCGCATACATGCCGGTGATGATGGCGCTGCGCGCGGGCGCGCAGACCCCCGCCGTCGAGAAGGCACGGGTCCAGAGGGCTCCTTGTGACGCCAGCGTGTCGAGGCACGGCGTGCGTGCGACGGGATGCCTGTAGCAGCCATACCAGGGCGGAGAATCCTCGAATGATATCCAGAGAATGTTCGGACGTGTTCGCATATCCTGTGTTTTTCGAAATTGGAAAGAGGGGAGGGGGGGAGGGGGTGTCAAGGGGGATGGCGTGGGAGTTGAGGGGGGGAGACGTGGGGGTTGAAGGGGGATGGCGTGGGGGTCGGGCTGGGG
>JAISAX010000105.1 GCA_031266495.1 Opitutaceae bacterium | reverse complement strand
CATCGGCCTTGCCGGCGGCCGAGGGGGCGTTGTCGCCGGGGAGGCGGACGCCTTCGATGATGACATCGACCTTGGCCACGTCCTGGCCGGTCATGGCGATGATCTGTTTGCGGACGGCGAGTTGCACGTCGTAGGCGGTCTTGCCGATCTCGGAGCCGTAGGCGATGATGAGGCGCACCTCGATCACGTAGGCGCCTTCGCTGTTTTCGGCGACACGCACACCGCGGTGGTCGGCTTCGCGCTTGGCGAAGATTTCGGTGATGCCGTCCACAATGCCCCCGCCGACACCGGCCACGCCGGGAACCTGCAGGGAGGCGAGACGCACGATGCTGGCGATCACGGTGTGGTTGATCTTGATGTCGCCGAGCTCGGGCTGGTCATCGACACTGGCGGGTGGTGTGAAGTCGGTGGGCTGCATGATAGTGGCGCCGTCTGGTTGACGGTTGGCGCAATCAAGGGGGTTGGCCCGGAGGTGGCAAGTCCCGAGGTGGAGATGTGCCGCAGACGGGAGCCTCCCTTGTTCCGGGAATCCGTGCGAGAGACCGGGGGAAGGGGGCGGCGAGGGGGGCGTTTTACGCCGCGCGCAGGCGGACGGTTTTTATCTCGAAGGGCCGGAAATCGAGCCGGAGGCCGGCCGTGCCGGGCGGGGGCAGGTCGCGTCCGGGGAGCGATGTTTCGAGCATGTCGGTCTCGCAGGCGGACCGAAAGCCGATGGAGGGAAGATTGATGCGAAGATGGCAGCGGGTCGTGGCGCGGCTGGCCTCATAAAGGCGAAGGACGAGATCGCCGCTGTCGTCTTCGGCGAGCTTGACGGTTTCGAGAATGACGTTGGGCGCGTCGCAGAAAAAGAGGGAAGTCCCTGCGCATCCGGCATCCGGTTCCCCGTCCCGATTCCGGCTAACTGCCGGGGCTTCCGCCGCCGGGTGTTCGGCGTTCTGCACGAGGCGCAGCGGCGTGCAGAGTTCGAGCGCCTGTTGCGTGACGCCGCTCGTGACGAAGGGGCCGTTCCAGGCGTAGAGCGCGTAGGTGAATTCGTGGTCGCCGATGTCGGCGGTCATGTCGGGCGCCTGCGGGGCGCGCAGGAGCGTGAGGCCGAGGGTGTTTTGTTCGGCGCTGATGCCGTGCTTGCAGTCGTTGAGGAGGGCGACGCCGCGATTTTCCTCGGCCAGGGCGCTCCATTTTTGCTGGCAGACCTCGAAGCGGTCCTGGTCGGCCTTCCGCGAGCGGTGGGTGGGACGGCGCAGGTGGCCGAACTGGATTTCGTGGAGAGCCTCGTGGGTGGTGAGGGCAAGGGGGAAGGCGACCTTGAGGAGTTTGTGTTTTTCGTGCCAGCGGATGCGGGTGCGGAATTCGATGCGGCGCGAGTTGCGGGCGAGCCGGATTTCCTGTTCCAGATCGGAATTGTGGAGGCGCCGGCGGATGCGGATGACAGCGGCAAGCGGCGGGGACGACGAATCCGCGTTGTCGGAGGGAAGGGATGGAAGAATTTCGATATCAGCCGGAGCGGGTGCTCCGTCGGCGGTGAGCGAAATATCAACCGGCTGTTGCGCGTAGTGCGACTCGATTTCCCAGGCATCGCACACGCGGGGGGTGTCGCGGTACATGCGGAAGTCATTGAGCGGAGCGGCGGCGAGTTCGCGGTCGCCGGTCTTGTCGCGCCAGCTTGTGATGCGGCCGAGGGAGTCGATCACGAGGCGGTAGTGGGTATTTTCGATGTGGATACAGCCTGATGTGGTCCGCTCCACGCGAAGGGGGGGGAGGGGGGAGGGGAGGGCAGCAGCTACGGAAGAGGTGGCGGCGGTCGGCAGGTCGCACCACCCGCAGGCGGGAACCGTGGCTTCGATCCAGGTGGTATCCGCAAGGCGCAGCACCGGTATATCGGCAGGGAGGGCGTCGGACGGAAAACCGGAAGGCAGGGAAACCAGGGCGGTGCGCGACCAGGCGAGCGAATTGAAAAGGAGTGGAGATTCGCACGGCGTGGGTGAGGCATTCCCGGCTCTGGCTTCAGGCTGGATGTCTGTGTCGCGCCGGAGCGGTGAGGGGGAGGCAACGGGGGCGGGCGAAACGCCCGCGCCATTCCGGAGCGGAGGGGCAACGCTCACGGGCTGGAAGCCCGTGCCACTTTCCAGAGCGGGCGAGACGCCCGCGCCACTTTTTCCCGGAGCGGTGAGGCACTGTTCACGGGCAGGATGCCCGTGCCACTCGCCCAGCGCGCGCATGGCGACGTCGGCGAGGGCGGTGGCTTCGGCGAGGGATTCGTCGTAGAGTTCGCGGGCTTCTTTGGCGGCGCGTTCGATGCAGGAACCGGGGAGGATGTCGTGGAACTGGTTGAAAAGCGTTTTTTTCCATGCGGCCTCCAGCGCGGCCCGAGGCCAGGGCGCGGTCGCGGGCGCGGTGGCGGCGGCGGTGGCGTGGCGGCGGGTGAGGAGGTGGGCGACGGCGGACCAGAGTTCGGCTTCGCGCAGCATCGTTTCACAGAGGCGGTTGCCGCGTTTGAGCGCGGCTTGCGTGGTGTAGCAGCCGCGGTGGGCGGGCAGGTAGAGTTCGCCGGCGAAGGCGGGGAGCGGTTCCGGTTGTTTCTCCTGATACTCGAAAAACCCGGCGGGCGTGGCGTGGCGGCAGCGGGGGAGTCCTTCGAGATCGGTTTCGCGGCGGAGGTATTCGAGGTGCGCGCGTTCACAGCCGCCGCCGCCGTCGCTGTGTCCGTAGATTGCCATGCGGGCGCGAATACCGTCCTTTTGCGGATTCTGTTTCCACTGGGTGGTGATCGCCCGCGGGTTGGTCATGATGCCGTAGCCGGGGACGACGTGGCTGAGAATGCGGGTGCCGTCGATGCCTTCCCACCAGAATGTGGTATAAGGGAATGGCTCGCCCTCCTCGGCGAAAACGGTGAAGGGCTTGGCGGTGCCGAAATGCCGGATACCGCAACCGGCCATGATCTGCGGGAGCGAGCCGGTGAAGCCGAAGGTATCGGGGAGCCAGGCAAAGGTGCTCTCCGTTCCGAATTCGTCGCGAAAGAAACGGCGTCCGTAGAGGAACTGGCGGATGAGGCTTTCGCCGCCGGGGAGGTTGGTGTCGGCCTCGGTCCACATGCCGCCTTCGGGGATCCACTGGCCGCGGCGCACGGCGTCCTTCACGCGGGTGTAGATGCGCGGGTGCAGGCGCTTCGCGATCTCGTAGAGCACGGGCATGCTCTGGAGGTAACGGTATTCCGGATACTGTTCCATGAGGCCGAGCTGGTTGGCGAAGGTGCGGGCGACCTTGCGTTCGGCTTCCGTGAGCGGCCATTGGTAAACGATGTCGAGGTGGCTGTGGCCGATACAGAAGAGAGTGGGAGCGGTGGAGCCGTTGCGGCAGGCGAGGAGGGGGGCGAGGCGTTCGCGGGCGCGCAGGAGGGTGGGGCGCATTTGCGGCCAGGGAAGCTCGGGATCGGCGATGAGGGTGAAGTCGCGGAGGCCGGCGTCGATTTCGGCGACGCGGAGCGAGTCGGGGGCGAGCTGGTCGCGGAGGTCGAGGAGGGTGCGTGCGTCCATCGCGAGCTGGAACACGTCCTCGCGCCAGAGGCCGACGGTGACCTCGGGGAGGATGCGTTGCTGCGCGGGTGGCTCGGGAAGCGTGGGCACGCCGTGGAGCGCGGGGCCGCCGCCGGCGCCGGCGCGGGTGGGACCGCCAAAGGCCTCGGCAAGAAAAAGCTGAAAACCTGAAGGCTGAAGGCTGAAACCGGACGAGTGATTTGCCGGTGTCGCGGACGTTTCGTTTTCAGCCTTCAGATTTTCAGCCTTCAGCCTTAAAAAAACGTGCGCCCAGTCGCGGGAGCCGGTTTCCGTGCCGTCGATGAAGATGCGCCATTCGCCAAAAATATCGCCGCCGAATTGCGGGGTGGGATGGCCGGCGTGAAGGACGGGATGTTCGTTGGTGTCGGCCTCGGTCCACATGCCGCCTTCGGGGATCC
>JAISAX010000075.1 GCA_031266495.1 Opitutaceae bacterium | reverse complement strand
GTGGGTGTGGCGGGGGGGACCGGGCGGGGCGGGGGGGGGTTGCCGCCATGGCGTCGCCGCGGGCGGCGCGGGGGGGGGCGCCCCCCCGCCGCCGGCCGCGGCGTGTTGTTCGCCTTCGGAGGGCGCGCCGCCGGCGTCGCCGGAACCGTCGCCGGAAAACTGCGGGTCGAGTTCGCGGAGGATTTCGCTGCGGGAGCGTTCGATGTCCACGTCGAGCGACTTGAGGACGCGGGCCGCCACGCCTTCGCCTTCGCGGAGGAGGCCGAGCAGGAGGTGCTCGGTGCCGACGTAGGAGTGGTTGAGGGCCTTGGCTTCCTTGCCGGCGAGGGCGAGGACTTTTTTCACGCGGGGCGTGTACGGGATGCTGCCCTGGGTCTTGGTCTCCTGGCCGGTGCCGACCTGTTTTTCGACGGCGTTGCGCACGCTCTCGAGGTCGAGCCCTATCTTCTGGAGCACGCTGACGGCGACGCCCTGGCCGAGCTTGATGAGGCCGAGGAGGATGTGTTCGGTGCCCACGTAGTTGTGGTGAAAGCGGTCGGCCTCCTTGCGGGCGAGCGAGAGGACCTGCTGGGCGCGGGGTGTGAAGTTGTTCATCGGTTCCATGGTGTTGCCCTGTGTGTGTGTGTTGCGTGCGTGGTGTGGTGGGAGAGAAGGGAGGGGGGGGGGGGGGGAGGGTTACGGGTTGTCAAATCGGGTCGGAGTCCGGGTCGTTGGCAGGCGGCTTCGGGTTCAGGTTTTCCGTTTTCTGGTCAGGTTTGGGGGGGTTGGGGTTTTTGAAAACGGGTTTTGCGAAACCGGCAAATTCGGCGCGCAGTTTGTCGGCGCGGAACATGTCGCGGAAGAGGCCGTCGGCATCGGCGTGCACCGAGTGCTGGATGTGGCCGGGCTGGCTCTCGATGAAGAGGCGGTCGATCACGGGCCGGGTATGGTCCGGGAAAATGCCGAGGTCGATGCCGAGCCGCTGGAGCGAGAGGAGGTTCATCGCCTCGCTGGAGGTGATCAGATGGCAGTTTTGCAGGATGCCGTAGGCGCGGCCTATCTTGTCGTAAAGGCGCATGCCGTCGGTTTCGAGGAGTTTGCCGCGGGCGTTGACCTCGTGCTCGATGATCGACTGGAGCACGTTGCCCAGGCGCTTGATGATGGTCTCCTCGGATTCGCCGAGCGTGGTCTGGTTGGAAATCTGGAAAATGCTGCCGGAGGCGTCGGAGCCTTCGCCGAAGAGACCGCGCACCGTCATGCCGAGCTGGTTGACGGCGCGGACGACTTTTTCCATCTGGCCGGAGATGACGAGCGCGGGCAGGTGCATCATGGCCGAGGCGCGCAGGCCGGTGCCGAGATTGGTCGGGCAGGCGGTGAGGTAGCCGAGCGTGGGATCGAAGGCGTAGTCGAGGCGACCTTCGAGTTCGGTGTCGAGCGCGTCGATGGCCGTCCAGGCCTTTTTGAGCTGGAAGCCGGAGCGGAGGATCTGGATGCGCAGGTGATCCTCCTCGTTGATCATGACGGAAAAGGTCTGGTCCCGGTTGATGACGACACCGGACGGGCCTTTCGTGTCGCTGAGTTCGCGGGAAATGAGGTGGCGCTCCACGAGCACCTGCTTCTGCAACCCGGTGAGGTCGCCGATGACGGCCTGCATGGACGAGCGCTTCATCGGCGCGGTGGCGGCAAGCGCCTCGCGGCAGAGGCCGAGAACATCCGCGCGGTCGGTCTCGCTGGCCCAGCCGGGGAAGGAATGGCGGGCGAGGTTGCGGGCGAGGCGGATGCGCGTCATGAGCACGATCGCGCACCTGGAGCCGGAATGGGTGGCGTCGGCATCCGTGAGTTCCGATGGGGTGGCGAGAAGGGCGTCGATGTTCATGGCGGGAAAGGTGGGCGATTCAGGAGGCGGAAACGTTGCGGGCGGCGAAGGCGGCGGCGGCGAAGGTGAAGGAGGAGGAGGTGGTGGTGGTGAAGGAGGAGGATTTTCAGTTTTCCGGTTTTTTCGAGAGGTCGAGTTCCTCGACTTCTCTTGTGGATTTGATCTGGCGGATTTCGTCGCGGTATTTGGCGGCGTCCTCGTAGCGCTCGGTCTTGACGGCCTCGTTGAGGTTGACCTCCAGTTCGGTGAGGCGGTCGTAGAGCGATTTGCTCGTGAGGGACTTGGCCGGAACCTTGCCGGCATGGGCGGTGCCCTTGTGCATGTTTTCCAGCATGGAGCCGACCATGTCGCGGAAGGTTTTGTAGCACTGCGGACAGCCGAAACGGCCGTATTTCTTGAAATCGGCCTCGGTAAAGCCGCAGGCCTCGCAACGGAGCGTACCGGTGGAAGCCGTGTCGTCGGCGGAGAGGACGGCCTTGTGCAGGAGATCGGAAAGCGAGAACCCGCTCGGATCGGTCACGCCCTTGGCCTGGGCGCATTCCTCGCAAAAATCCACCTTGTGCACCTTGTTGTTCACGATCTGCGTGAGGTGTACGGTGGCGGGCTTTCCGCAAATGTCGCACTTGATGTTGGAGGCCATGACTGAATTTAACGTTTCCCGGACAGGTTTCGACCGGTTTGTAAAAATTGTTTAGTGAAGAATTCGAAGAAGAAACGGATTCCCTGCGAGCGGAATCGCACATCCTTTTTGCACGGTTCATGCCAGAGCGGACTGGCCCCCTCCCCTCCCCCCCCCCCCGGCCAACCGGACCAAACCGGGCAAACCGCGAAGGGAAAACCTCCGGCGAACCGCCAGAAATGATCCCCAAATGCGCCAGCCAGGTGCGCCACGCCGGGGAATCCGCGCCGTTTTGGCGCGGGGAAAACACCGGCAGCAGGCAGCACGCCCGCCGACGTGGCCCGGGCTTTTTCCGCCAAACGCCCGTGAGCGTTCCCCTCCGCGTGGCGCGGGCACCTCAAATCCGGGTGCCTTCGACCAGCACGCGGCGATGAAACGCCTCGAGCACACGCCGGGTCAGCGTACCCGGCTGCCCCGTGCCGATCTGGCGACCATCGAGTTTCACCACCGGGATCACCTCGGCAGCGGTTCCGGTGAGGAAACACTCGTCGGCATTCCAGATATCGTAGCGGGTGAGGTTGGCCTCGCGGAACGGCAGCCCCAGTTCCGCTGCGATATCGATGATCGTATCACGGGTGATGCCCTTGAGGGCGCCCTGCGAGGCGGCGGGCGTGAGGATCGTGCCCTTGTGGATGGCGAAGATGTTATCGCCCGTGCACTCGGCCACATAGCCCTGATCGTTGAGCATGATCGCCTCCAGGCAACCGGCCTGGCGCGCCTCCATCTTGGCGAGGATATTGTTGAGGTAGTTGAGCGATTTCACCGTCGGCGGCAGCGCGGCCGGATTGGTGCGCCGGGTGCCCACGGTCACGAGCGCGAGCCCTTTTGTGTAATGCTCCTGGGGGTACAGGGAGATTTTCGCCGCGATGATGAAGATCGAGGGCTTCGGGCAAAGCCACGGGGAAAGACCCAGATCACCCGCGCCGCGGGTCACCACCAGACGGATGTAACCGTCTGTCAAATCGTTCTGCCGGCAGGTCTCGCACGTGGCCCCGGCGATCTCCTTGCGCGACCACGGCAGATCGAGGAGGATGGCCTTGGCCGAGTATTCGAGCCGCTCGAGATGCTCCTCGAGACGGAAGATATTGCCCTGGTAAATCCGGATGCCCTCGAAAACACCGTCGCCGTAGAGCAGACCGTGATCGAACACGGAGATCTTTGCGTCAGCCTGATCGACAAACTTTCCATCCAGGTAAATCTTCATTCCGCCGACGTTAGAAACCCCGGCCAGACGTTGTCGAGTC
>JAISAX010000821.1 GCA_031266495.1 Opitutaceae bacterium | reverse complement strand
CTTCATCAGCACCCCGCACGCCTGCAGGTACGCTTCCATCGCCGACGGCTGAAACAGCAGCCTCCGCGTCGCTCTGAACCTCACCCGGTCTAATCCGCAAAGTATCCCTGTGATCTGATCCCCGAATTTGTTAACAAAGCTCTCCGGGACGCCAGGCTCAATCGGTAATGTCTGGTTTTTCATATCTCCCATGCCTACCAGAATGCCCGGCTTCCCTCCTCTTCGCTTGCGGCTCCGTCGCTCTGTGCCCTCTGCGTAACGTCAGTGAAAACGTCGAAGTTGCGCCGGCCCAAGCCCTGAAGGACAACCGGCACAAACCACTCAAACACCGCAACATAAGAACCAGGCTAAACTGGCAACGCTACCAATCCGTGATGAAAACCTTGTCATTGGAGCAACCGAAAATCATGCACTCATATCTTTGAATCGAACCCGTTTTCTCCGAGGAACCGGATGCGTTAATTGCGCTCGTCCGGGTCTGTGGGGGGTGTCGTTCGCCGGGTCCATCCCGTCGAACGGCCCTATCTTGGAAACCAACTTCCAACTACTCGCGGCCTTGCCGGGGCAGGACGATCGGTTCGGGCGGACCGAGGTGGCGGGGCTGACGGTTGAGGACGTAGAGATCGGCGACGGCGAGAGCGCGGGCGAAAACTTCGCGGATCTCGGTGCGCAGGGAATAGCGGGTGGCGACATCGGCGGCGGCGTACCCCTGGGCGTCGATGTCGTTGCGACGGGCGATGAGCAGGGCGCGGTCGAGGTGGTAGCGCTGGCTCACGATGATGAAGTGGTCGAGGCCGAAGATTTTTTTCGCGCGGACGACGGAGTCGAGCGTGCGCAGGCCGGCATAGTCGCGGGTGATGGCGGAGTCGGGCACGTTGCGCGCGAGGAGCGCGTCGCGCATGGCGAGCGGTTCGTTGTAGTACGGAGACGGATTGGCTCCGCTGACGAGGATGTGGCGGATTTTCCCCGCATGGAAAAGCTGCGCGGCGGCGTCGATGCGGTGGATGAAATGGGGATTGGGAGCGCCGCCGGAAAGCTGCGGGCTTGTGCCGGGGACCAGCGCCACATTGGCGGGGGTGACGCCGGCGAGCGTGGCGGCGCGCCGCTGGCGGCTGGTGGCGATAATAAAAAGGTTGGCGAACGCCACATACAGGACGAGCAGCAGCGCGAGGAAGAGCAGGATCGTGAACATGCGGCGCGAGGCCGGCTTGCGCGGGGCGGAGGACGGTTTGCCGGAAGACGGTTTGCGGGAAACCGCGGGAGCGGAAGCGGAGGACGAGGAAGCGGCGGGTTTGGCCATCGGATGGAAGAGGAAAACCGCTCCGAACCGGATTGCCAGCCTCGCGTTGGCGAAAAAGGCTGGCGGGCATGGGCATGGATATAAACAAAACACCGCGCCGGCAACGCCAACGCCTCCCGGGGCAGATCGTCGATCTCCACCGCCGGGAAATCTTCCCCGGCACCGTCGAGTGGGCGGACGGGCGGATCACGACGATCCGGCGTGACTCGCGGGTGCGCGAGGCGGGGCTGATCATGCCGGGGTTCGTCGATGCGCACATCCACATCGAAAGCTCGCTGCTGCCGCCCTCGGAGTTCGCGCGGCTGGCCGTGATCCACGGCACGGTTGCCACGGTTTCGGACCCGCACGAGATCGCCAACGTGCTCGGCGAGCGCGGGGTGGAATTCATGCTGGAGGATGCGCGCCGGTCGCCGCTCAAATTTGCTTTCGGCGCGCCATCCTGCGTGCCCGCGACGCCGTTCGAGACGGCCGGCGCGAAGCTCGATGCCGCAGCCGTGGAGCGGTTGCTGGCGCGCAAGGACATCCGGTTTCTCGCCGAGGTCATGAACTTCCCCGGCGTGCTCGCAGGCGATCCGGAGTTGCTGGCAATGATCGCCGCGGCGAAGCGCGAGGGGAAGCCGGTGGACGGCCACGCGCCCGGACTGTGCGGCCCACAGGCGAAAGCCTACGCGAAGGCCGGCATCTCGACCGACCACGAGTGTTTCACCCTGGAAGAGGCGCTCGGGAAAATCGCCGCAGGCATGAGCATCCTCCTTCGCGAGGGATCGGCGGCGCGCAATTTCGGGGCGCTCGCGCCGCTCCTGCTCAACCGGCCGGAGCGCTGCATGTTTTGTTGCGACGACCTGCATCCGGACCTGCTGGTGAAGCGCCACATCGACGGGCACATCCGGCGCGCGCTGGCGGCGGGGGCGGACCGGTTCGACGCGCTGCGCTGCGCCAGCGTGTATCCTGCCGCTCATTACGGACTGGACACGGGCCTCCTCCGCGAGGACGATCCGGCGGATTTTGTGCTGGTGGACGGCTGGCGGCGGTTCCGGGTGCGGCGCACATACATCAACGGCGAACTGGCGGCGGCGGGCGGGCGGACGATGCTGCCGCGGCAGCCTTTGGTGGCGGTGAACCACTTCAAGGCGCGGCCGCGCACGGCTGCCGATTTTGCGTTGCCGGCAAAGGACGGCGCGCAGGTGAGGACCATCAAGGCGATCAACGGGCAACTGGTGACCGGCGAGGCGGTGTTGCCGGCGCAGATCGAGGCGGGGCAGGCGGTGGCGGATGCGGGCCGGGATCTGCTGAAAATCGCGGTCGTCAACCGCTACGCGTCGCGCGCGCCGGTGGCGGTCGGTTTTGTGCGCGGATTCGGGTTGAAGGCCGGTGCGATTGCCTCCTCGGTGGCGCACGATTCGCACAACATCGTGGCGGTCGGCGCGGACGACGCATCGCTGGCGGCGGCGGTCAATCTGGTGATCGAAAACCGGGGCGGCCTGTCGCTGGCGGTGGCGGGCGGCGAAGAGGGCAGGGGACTGCGCCGCGTGCTGCCGTTGCCAATCGCCGGTCTGATGTCGGACGCCGACGGGCGAACGGTGGCGCGTCGCTACACGCAGATCGATCGTGCGGCGAAGCAGCTCGGTTCGCGGCTGGATGCGCCGTTCATGACGTTGTCGTTCATGGCCCTGCCGGTGATTCCCGATCTGAAGCTGACCGACCGCGGACTGTTCTCGACGGCAAAGTGGGGTTTTGTGGAGGTTTTAATCTAAAAGTTAACATATTTGAGTTTGTTGATATGTTTCTTGGCGGGCCGACCTGATACGACTCTGGTGCAAGCTGTTATTTGAAACGAATCGCCACGCGTGCAGCGGACGGGGAATGCCGTGAGAACCGGCGACAGTCGCGCTGCGGTATCGGGTTACGAGCCCTCATCGGGTGGAACGGGAGGTTGTCGTCATGAGCGAGCCGGTGACGTTGCACGAAAACGATTTGCTCACGATCACCGCGGCCAGAGGCAACAGCCGGCTCTACAACCTCTGGTTGCTTCCCGAAAAAACCGCGGATGACCGGGAGCGTTTGTCTGCGTCCGGTTCAGGGGCCGCGTCCGGTTTCGGGTCAGGGAACTAAACATGTTTAGCTTCGCCGTAATTGCCATGCGGTATTTTGCCGATTTCTGTCGGCCACATGTATTCCCCCATTCGCTTGTCAGTCCCGACTTCGCAGAAGGTATCACCGTCGCCGCGACCGGGGCTGTGCCCCGGTAACAGGACGACAGAGTCGTCCTGTTAAAACCAATACACTGGCCGGACTGCACGGGGGATTTCCGGTTTTCAACCGGGCGCTGCCACGGCGCCTCAAGTCGTCCCCTTGGCGCGGTAGCGCCCAATCGAAAATCGGGAATCCGGAATCGAAAATCAGCCGCGCCTCGCGCGGCTTCGGGCGCGGCTTTACCTTGATCGAACTGCTCACCGTCATCGCCATTATCGGGATACTTGCGGCGATCATCATTCCTGTTGTCGGCAAGGCCCGCGCCTCTGCCGACGCCGCCCGCTGTATCAGCAACCTGCGCCAGATCGGCACGGCCAACATCGCGTACGCCAATGACAACCGCGACCAGCTTCCTGGCGGACTCAATCTGTTCCAGGGGGCGTGGGGCAACCGGGCTTCCACCGGGTCGCTGGCGGCTTTTCTGGCGCCCTACATGGCCGAATCCTTTTCCGGATGGACCAACCACCTGGCGAAAAACGTAGTCTGTCCCGCCTGGCTCAAAGTCACGACGCCCGCGGCGAACGGTGACCTCAACCAGGCGCTTTACCACATGAATCCGGAGAAAATCACCGGCACCGCCGAAGATGTCTGGATGGGAACCGGCGGTGGTCGCGACCCAGCCCATCCCGACAGCCCGACCAACCGCCACACGTACACGCAGGCCACGCAAGAATCCGGCGCCAGCCGCACCTGGATGCTGATCGAGATAGACTGGAAACTCCCTCCGTCCTTCTCCGGCGTCCAGGTCGCCTCGGTTGTCAAGGAACCCGTGCACGGCTCCTTCCGTAACAAACTTTACATGGATGCCCACGTCGTCCGTGAACCCGTCCAGTAACCATTACCCTCCCCCCCCCTCCCCCCGTCCTCCCTCCCCCCCGTCCGCCTCC
>JAISAX010000784.1 GCA_031266495.1 Opitutaceae bacterium | reverse complement strand
GGTGCAACGCGCCTCGCCCCTTGCCCGGAGCATGATCTCGACCTTCCCCGACCGGCGATGCTTCGCGTCGTCAGCAGCGGCAGGAATGCCGCCGCTCCCGAAAATTCCCGGGCTTGCCTTTTCGGCAAAATCCGGCATCGGTTTCGGTTCACGTTTATGAATTCCGCCAGCAAACGCGCGTCAACCGGCACCGCCACGCTCCCTGCGTCGGCGCTGTATTTTTTTGGTTACGGCTATGGCTGGTGGCAATTGGCCCGGCGATGGTGACGCGTGCGAATGACACGCAGACCGCCTGAAGGCGGCGTAACCCATCCCGTCGGGCCCGACTCTCGTTCCGGAGTCGGGCTTTTTGTTTCCGGCAAAAATCCACCCGTCACCCGTTCCTTCCCGTTTTCCCGCCAACCTTTTTCCAAATCCAGACACCATGATCGCCACCGCATCCTTCCCCGAATCCGCCATCGCCGCCGACGAGACCGACGACCGTCCTGACCGACAGGCGACCCCTCCCTCGCCCACAGTTCCCGCCATATGCCGGGATTCCCCCTCCATCGCCTCCCGATCCGGCGAAGCCGGAGCGCCCGCTACCGCCGCCCGCCCGGATCGCGTAACTCTTTCCGCCTTGCCGGCCGCCCCCCTCCCCCCGCCCGCGCCCGCGGTCTTCGAAACGCCCGTCGTGCGTTTTTTCGGACGTTCGCTGGCCGAGTACCTGCGTTTCTTCTCGCTCGACATCGCGACATTGCGCGGCCGACGCATCCTCGACACGGCCGCCGGTCCGTCCTCCTTTGCCGTCGAGGCCGGCGCGCTCGGCCTTGATGTGACCGCCGCCGATCCGCTCTACGGCTGCACGTCCGGCACGCTCGATGCGTATGTGAGAATCGATTACGCCACGGTGTTCCGGCAGATCCGGGCCAAACCCGGCCTTGTCCGTTGCGATGCGAACGGCGCGGATTTTTGTTCGATCGACGCCGCCGAGGCCGACCGCCGCGCCGCCGCCACACGTTTTCTGGACGACTACGAGACCGGTTTCCCGAGTGGCCGCTACGTCAGCGCCCGGCTCCCGCACCTGCCGTTTGCCGACGGCGAGTTCGACCTCGTGCTGTGCGCGCACTTCCTGTTCCTGCACGCCGCGCAGTTCGACGCCGCCTTTCATCTCGCCGCCTGCTGCGAACTCGTCCGCGTGAGCCGCGGGGAAGTCCGTATCCATCCGGTTTGCGGCAACGATGGCCTGCGCTACCCCGCCCTCGCCACGCTTCGCGAAGCACTCGCCCGCGACGGCATCACATCGCGCGAAGAGCCGGTGCCACCCGCATTTTTCCGCGGAGCGGACTCGATGCTTGTACTGGAACGCGGGTGACATGACCCCGCACTCCTTCCCTTCTCCCACCCGGTATATATGCTACTAACCGTAAGAGTTGTTTTTTTTGCGTATGATTTCCCTATGGAGCGGCAGCGTCGGCAGGGAGGCATACCGGACCCAGGCCAACCGCGAATGAACGCAAATAAAACAGAGCCTGCGGATTCATTGGGGGTTTATTCGCGTTCATTCGCGTCTATTCGCGGTTGGTTCGTCTGCTTTGGTTGCGGCTCCGCCGCTCCAGGCAGTATGTGTGTGGTGGTGTGTGTGTGGTGGGGGGGGGGAGGGGAAGGCGTCAAGAATCCGGTTCGGATTCGCCAATAGAGGCAGCGGACACGGGCTGTATCCATGCCAGCAATACTATCGGCAAGAATCGGGAGAGGTGATGTTTCATCAGGGATGGAACAAAAATCACTCGCCTCTCCGGCGAACGGACAGTGCGCCGGTCTCGCCGATTTTGATCCGCGTCCAGCTTTCACCGGGATTTTCGATCCTGAAGACGGTTTCGGTGGCCTTGGTGACCGGCGCCAGTTTTTCCGGTCCGTCCGGTGGACCGAGGTCGATGTATCCATCAAAATCCACAACGGACACCGAACCTGTCACCACGCCATCTTTCATGGAGGCGTTGAGCACAGTCCCGACGTGAAGCCCGGAGAGTTTTGCAGGTTCCCCGTTTTTACCCGCCGATGCAGCCGGGAGTTCCTGTGTCCAGGAGCCATGCGCCTTGCCATCCCTGAACGGCAGCTGGCCGTTTTCCACATCCTTCACTTCCAGCCAACCGCCAGAGCTGGCGGACGACAACGGCGATGACGCGACAGATGTAGCGGGCAACGATGTCGGCGGTGATGCAAAAATAGTGAAGCAGACCCAGCCCAAGCCTCCGATGACCACGGCCAGCAGCACGGCGGAGCTTCCAAGGCAGCCGGAGCGCTTTTGCCGGGGTCCCGGCTGCGACTGCTCTTGTGACGAGGGCAGCGCGGCGAATTTTTCCGGAGACTCCGCGCGGAGCTTCGCCTCCAGTTCCTCGACGGCGTCCCTCGCCTCCTTGAGGCCGAGGCCGGCGAAGGCGCGGCATTGTTTGACGGCTCCGATTTTGTCGCCGCGCTGGATGAGCGCCGCGAGTTGCGCGGTCTGTTCAGGTGTGAGGTTGGCAGGTGTTGGCATGAGCTTGATTGGTGTGTGTGTTTGCGTGCTCGGGAAACAGAGGGGAGAGTGGCGCAGCGGGGCGCGATACGCGAGTACTCATGGAGCCGGGATGCTGCGGCGGCACGCCTCCTCAATCCATTCATCCGGCAACCAGTAAGGCACCGTAAGGAAATAAACAGAGCGAAGATGCCCCGGGAGTGGAGAGGGGGCCAAAAATCTGACAAGGGAGTTTAAAGAGGTAAAATTACGGGGCCGCGACCCCGGGTCCCACG
>JAISAX010000763.1 GCA_031266495.1 Opitutaceae bacterium | reverse complement strand
GACCACCACATGGCCGTCCATGTAGTAGTCTCCCACGCCAAGATGCTCGCGGAAATAGCCTCTGGCGTTCTGAAGATTCAACTGTGGCTTCGGTGTCAGCATGTCCCCTCACTAACAGGGCCGCTGTCAATCAACCTTCCGACGCGCACCCGCGCCACCGCACGTCGGGCGTTTTTCAGCCGGGTTCATCTCCACGCGGCGTCGTTCATCGGAACGGACATCGGTTCATCTGTATCCACCACACAAATGCGGAGCGGGGGGAGGGGGGGGGGGGGGGAGGGGGCCCCGAAGCCACCCCCCGGCACAATGCGCGCCGTCCGTTTCAGTAACGGACAATCAATTACACTCCCGTTCATTGAAACGGGCATCCGTTCCGCTCCATGTGAACCTGCAAAAGCATCCCTCCGCGGCCTTGCATTTCCGGGCGCTTCTCAAAAAAAAATCCCGACAGGGGACTAACAATTTCATTCCGTTGCACGTATCCGGTTTCACCTGTATTCAACGCCACGCAGACCTCGCCTGACTCTGATAGCGCATGGTCGTTACCTCGTCTGAAACAAAACATTGCCTGTTTCCAGAAAACCATCTGGTTTCGGGCGAATGACCTCCCCCGACGAATCCGTATCCGGCGAACCTTCGCCAACCGACGCCGACACCGCGTTCGGCACCACGCCCGACACCGGCCCGCAGTCCGCCGCCACCGCCACCGCTGCCAAGGCGACCAAGGCGAACTCGTTGCATCAGCCGCACGACAAACTTTTCAAGACGAACTTCCGGGATATTCCGACCGCCATTGCCTTTTTCCGGAACTACCTGCCTGCGCGTATTGTTCGCCGATTGGATTTTACGCGCATCAAGGTCGTGCCCGGCTCGCACATCGACGGAGAACTCAAGGCGTCCGAGTCCGACCTGCTTTTCCGCGTCGGCCTCAAAAACTCCAGAAAGGAGGCGATGGTTTACCTGCTCTTCGAGCACCAATACGGGGAAGATCGCTGGATCGCCCTTCGCCTGTTGCGCTACGAAGTGAGCATCTGGGAAACCTGGCTAAAGGAACACCGCACGGCGACACGCCTGCCGGTGATCGTACCCGTCGTGCTCGCGCACAACAAAACCCCGTGGACCATCCGTCCGCATTTCGATTCGCTCCTGTTCGACCTGCCCGACTTCGACAACGCCAACGCCGCCGCCGCCGCAGTCGCGGGCAACACAGACGACACGGACGACGACGCGACCGGGAATCCAAACGAAGCCCTCGACGACCTGACCGATTTCATCCCGGCCTTCACGTTCAGATTGCTGCAACTCGCACAGATCCCATTCGACAAAATCATGGGCACGCCCTTGGGCATCCTGACCCTGCGCATCTTCAAGGCGCAACGCCTCGGCGGCAAATACCCCAACAGCCATTGGATATGGGACGAGGCCCTTATTGCTGACCTTATGCCGCTGGCCCTTGAGCAAATCCTGACCTACATGGCCGGTCGTCATGAATTTGACATGATCGATCTTGAGTCCAATGTTGCCCACTTCAAATCCGATTCCGTCAAACACATCACCATGACCATCGCTCAACGTTACATTCAAAAAGGCCGCCTGGCAGGCCGCGAAGAAGGCCGCGAAGAGGGTCGCCTGGAAGAACAGCACAACGCCGTTATCGGCGCCCTTGAGACCCGCTTTGACCGGGTTCCGGAAGGTTTGCAGGAAACCATCCAGGGCATCAGCGACCTCAATCATCTTCGCCAATTGCATCGCGCCGCCATCCTTTGCACCAGCATCGAAGATTTTGCACAAAGCCTGTAACCCGCATCTCCATTCTCCTCGCAAGGGATTTGCCACCTGCCGCCTCCCAAGCCCGCCCGACCACGGCGGGCTTTTTTATTTTGCCAATCTGTCCCCCTCCCCCCCCCCGCCCCCGACTCCGCTTGCCTCACCGTGCCACCTGGCACCACCCCGACAAGCCATCTGGCACCCCCGAACCCCGGCACCTGCCAAACCCCGCACACCGACCTGCCGCTCCAAAGCAACGCATCCCGCACCCCGCATCACACAACGCGACATCACGAACGCGACCTCAGCAACAACACCCCATGACCTCATGACTCCAACATCGCACATGCGAACACCTATCCAAAAACATGTACGGAAACCCACCCGGCCCCCCCGGGAAACTTCACTCGTGAACCCGAACCTGCCACATTCGTGGACCCGACGCGCAACCTTGCGCACCCGAAAACAGAGGAACGTATTCACGTTCTGTTTACCGCAGGACGCCCCTCCCCTTGCGCTTCCGCGCGACGTTTTTTTCAACTCCATTCCAACATCCTTCCGACACCCGCCGGGCTGTAATGAGGGTGAACTACGCGCCCACTTTCCCTCATTCTTTTGATCTCAAAATTTGAACACGAAAACGCGCTCCCAAAAATTCTGATACACGGGAAACCGGGCATCCGACCGGCACGAAATCTCCCATTTAGGCGAACCTCATCCGGCATCCGCCGGCCCTCCGGGAACGTAATGGGATAATCACGACCCTCCGGAATGCCCGGATTTCTACGACCGGCATTTTGCAAACGTCCGACACCCACGAAAGCACGCCGCGCTACGCTGTTCCGGCGTGCCTTCGTGCTGCGGCGGATTGTGTGAGGGACGCGGGAGCAGACGAGGAACGCTCCTCACTCCGCTACGCCGTCAGCCTTTGCGAGCCACCCTCCTTCGTCGGGTGACATCGCTCCTGCCTCCGGCTCCGCTACGTTGCGGAGGATTCCTCGACTGCCCCGGCCCTGCCTGTGAACCTCCGCACCCGCAATGCCCCACCGACACGCGAACGGGAAAAACGACCTCCTTTCACCCATCGACCGCGTAATGGAAGCGAAGCAAATTGATATCCCTGCCGCATAGCAGTGTTTTTAACGGAACTCCGATGACCCCGGCACCGTGCCGTTGAAAAGGCTCTCTTCTCTCACGGTTTTCCCAGCATACCATACCCCGTCAATGTAGTTCGATGCTGGCGCATCGACTCCACACCGGACGCCTCCGCATCGGCTCCGGCGTCCTTTGACCGGGTATGCCGGGGAAACCGCGTGAATCGAGAAGAAACCGGATACACCGGCACGCCGCCGGAAACGGATTTTTGCAATTCCTCAACACCATGATCGACAGAAAACTGCTTGGCATCGAAAGCATCCGCATCCTGCACAGCGAAACCCGCAAGCAACCGACGCCGCGCACCACGGCATCGTTGCGAGCGGAATTGCTCCACCTCATCCATGCACGGGAAACGGCACTCCACCACTTCCTTTGCGGCTACCTCACACTTACGCTCCGGACCTCCACTAGACGACACCGGCACCCCACTCGACAGTAACCATTCCATTGATGACATCAGCACCGCGTCACTCCTCAGCGCACTGGCCGAGTGCTCGCGCTTCATGCGCGAAAACGCCACCGACCTGCCGCACTCCAGCGACATGAGCGGCCAGAACTTCTGGCTCACGCGCAACGGTTACGGCGAACAATATTGGTATGAGTGTGCAACCTCGGACGAAACCCTGGCCGTCATGCAGCGCCTCACCGAGGCCAGCCATGCCTTCGGAACGGTTAATCTCACCATCGGCGACGACGAGAAACTTCATTTCAGTAACGAACATCCCATTACATCGGAGTTCACCGGATAAACAGGCGGACTTCCTCCGGATTCGATCCAAACGACATCCATTCCGACCCCGGCAACGGCTTGAAACATCATCACGCTTCCGGCCATTTTTGGCCGAAAAACGCTCACCGGCAAAATACACCTCCATTCCCTTTCACGTCGCCGTTTTCAGCCTGATTCCAAGCCACGCGGCACATGGGAGCACTCGACATCAGCAATAAAATCTCTCCTGACCGGGTTCATCAGGGACTCCTTTCCGGTTGCGTTTACATGCTGTCCCAGTGACTCTTTCCACATGGGAAATGCCCACAAAAAAATTGTTCTCGCCGAGGAGGAAATAGAATTCGCCCTCACCGAGGCCCGCGTGAATCAGGAACTCGAAGGCGGATATATCCCCCCCGAAATTCAGGAGATGGGGCGCAAGGTTCTTCGTGGTGAAATGACCGGCGACCAGATGCGTCAGGCCATTATCAATGCCATACGGTAATGTCATACGGTAGCGCCATCGACCCCTACATCACGCCTCAAGGCGTTTTGAAAAACTGCTTGGGGATTACGAATGCAGGCGAACTGGAACAAACCGGGCACAAGCTGGTTTATTCCCGGCACCTCGACCTTTGGCCCAACCCGATCCAAGGGAACTTTGATGCCGATCATATCTGCGCCCTGCATCGCCACCTGTTTCAGGATGTCTATCCGTGGGCTGGCCAGATTCGCACCATCGACATTTCAAAGGGTGGCACCCGCTTCTGCTATCGCGATCTTATCGATGCCAACCTCCGGCGTCTTGCCTGCTGTCTTGACCGCGAAAACTATCTGGCCGGCCTTTCACCCGAAAAATTCAGCGCCCGGGCGGCCTGGTATATGGGTGAGCTTAACGCCATCCATCCCTTCCGCGAAGGCAACGGGCGCGTCCAGCGCGCTGCCATTTCACAACTGGCCTTCCGAAACGACTACCGCCTGTCCTGGTCTCACACTACGACCGAGCGGATGATTCAGGCGTCAATACTCTCGTCCCACACCGGCAACAATTCGCACTTTGCCTCAATCATCCAGCAAGGGCTGGTTCCCAATCCACATCTGGCCCAAAACCTCTTGCTGGAACTTTCTCCGCTTCGCGGTCAGTCCAACGCGGAGAAACTTGCGCAGAAGGCGGTCGAAGATCTCACCGTTTCCTCCCGCCACTCGACGGAGGAACTGCATCGTGCCGCCCAATCCTTCATCCATCGGGAAATAAACGCCGACGATCTTCGTCGCGCCGTTGTCCGCTATGAAGCCCGCATACTGGCCGAACAGGCAATAATCCGCGAGCAGTCACAACGACAAATAGCCCGCCGCCAGTCACGGGGGTTCAGTATCGGATTCTGAGCAGGATTGTCCGACTTTGCGGAAGGCACGGCCCGGTGTAGTCGCTGGCCCTTGCCCGCATTTTCGCCGTTCGTCCGTCAGCCTGTTCCGTCAGCCTGTTGGAGTTTGCGGCAAAATCTCAAACCCCACTCCGCCGCATGGCTTTGATGGGGGACGGGGGGGGGGACGGAGGCAGAAACGCCATTTCAGCTACGCGCCCCACGCTCCTCTTGCATTTATCAAAATCGACCGCGATTCCGCGCCATGCACGACCTCAAACATGCCATTTCCCGACTCCGCGATCTCCGGCCATTTCCGGCCATTTCCGGCCCAAAATCCACCACCGGGAAACGACAACTCCATTCCCTTCCACGCAGTCGCTTTCGCAAAGGTTCACCGCCACGCGCCACCCGGCCCCGCCGTACCGAACCACCAAAAAAATGAAGAAAACGGATTCCCGGTTTCCAGTTTCTTGAAACAGCGGCGGCCCCTGCGCTTCGCTTGGGGGTAGGGGCCGCAACCTGAAAAGATTTCGCGCCCTGAAGGGCGCGACCAAGGGCGCTCATTGGCGCCCCTTGGAACCCCGCCTGGGGCAACTAAAGGAAGAAAGCAAACGCGCCCGCCTGCCTCGCCCTCCGCTCGCCTTGCCGCTTCCGCCTTTCTCCCGCGCCTCTCCATGATCCGGCAACCCGCCTGCCGCCGCCCTCCCGCGTCCGGCCAACGTCACAGGCAAGACACCCGCGACCAACCCGCCCCGCAGACCCAAACCCGCGCCGCAACGCCACCGGCACCCACGCCTGACCGCAACCACGCCCCCGCCCATGCAAAGCGACACCGCCCATGCTCACGCTCGCCCCGACGGATGTTCCCCTTTAGTGGAGAAATATCCCTTGAATAAGGAATCATCTAATTTACTTACATACAGAATATTACACTTCTTTCGTATCTAAAATCAAGAGAATTTATTAGAGACAACGAACGCTGTAATATCCTGAGAGGCAATTAATTGAGCTTTTCACTTGTTTCCCGAGAAAGTTAAAGATCAAGTACGGTCAACTTGTAGGTGTTGTATCTAAAAAAGCAAGTGCTTTTTGGATAAAATAGATTTAAAATATGTTTTTTATCATAAACTTACAAAAACATCTCCTCTTTTAAGTTAAGGGGAACATCCGCCCGATGCACGACGCCTCCGCCGCCGACCACCCCGAAGACATGCGAACACCGTTACCTCCCGTTGCAATCTGAGCACCTGAAAACATCTCAAATTCCTGAAAACAGAGCTTGCCAACAAGCCGAGTTCCCTTCAATTCAAACGAATAGCATGGTGTATCCGATTAATGGATACGTGGGTCGAGCATCGTATCCCTTGTGAGGGTTGCCAAAAAGTTGCCACGAATGATGTTTTTGGCTTCACTTCCTCGTTCTTTTCTGCTTCTGTCTTCACGTCTAACCTATTAACAATCAATCAAGTCCGTAGAAGCCAACAACTTGATCGTTCCGCTCTCGCGGGCGTCTCGCCCGCTCCGGGAGTGGAGGCATGGAGACGACGCTTCGCGCCGTCCACGGGCAAAATGCCCGTGCCACTCCAGACGGAGAGGCAACGCTCACGGGCTGGAAGCCCGTGCCACGCCGGAATGGAGAGGCAACGGATGCGGGCGAGACGCCCGCGCCACTTTCCATGCCTGCGTAACTTCAGTTCCTGATTCCTGATTCATAATTCCTGATTCACCGGGGGGGGGGGGGGGAGACCGGACGGCCGCCTGTTGTCATTGCTGGGCAACTACGTCTTGCGGTTGCGCGCCCGCGCCCGCCTTGCGGCGGAGGATTTCCTTGCAGAGACGGGCGATTCCCTCGTCGGCAAAAAAGCTGGCCGGGTACTTTTCGCGGGCGTCGAGCCAGGCGAGCAGGGCGCTGGCAAGCTGTCCCTGCTGTTCATCGTTTTCGGCTTTGGAGACGAGCGAGGCGAAGGCGGAGGCTTTTACCGCGAGGTCGCCACGAGCCTTGTTGATGCGCAGGTCGTCGGGATTGGCTTTCCATGCGCGTTCGATCACTTCCCACGCGCCGGCGGTGTTGCGGGTGCGTTCCAGTTCGGAGGCCTGGGCGATGGCGGTTTCCACCATTTCCACGCGGCGCATGATGTCGAGAAACTGTTTGTTGCGGGCTTCGTCGTTGTGGAGCGCGGCGGCGAACCGGAACCGGTCATTAAAGATGGCGCGATGCTCGTTTGCGGCCAGCAGGCGGTCGAAGTCCGTCGCGGCCATCGACTGCATATCGGTGCGTGTTTCCAGCAGGCTGGAGAAACGGGCGATTCCCGGATTGGCGGGCCAGACTTCCATTGCCTGTCGCAAGGCGGCTTCGGCGTCCGGAGCGTTGTCCTGTTTGGCCGCCATCGCCGCCTTTTGCAGGGCGAGGTTGCTGGCCTGTTTTGTAGTGATAATAAAAGCACGCGGTTTCACCGTGTCGAAATCGGGCAACTGTTTCGCGGCCTCGGCGAGCAGCAGTTCGGCCTGTTCGAGGTCTTTTGCTTCCAGGGCCGTGTTCAGGCGGGCCAGAATCTGCGCGGCGTCGCGGACTTTTTCTTTCTGCTCCAGGGGAAAGGTTTTTACGACGGGCAAAAACTCGCCGAGGTGAAACATCTCCGTGAGCCGCTGCATGGCTCCCCATGTCTGGCCGCGTTCGAGCAGGTGATTGACGGACTGCGCGCCTACTTCCACCTCGCGGACCGCTTCGCGTGTCAGCGCCTCGACTGCGGAAGTCGTGATGCGCATGTCCATGTCGCCGAGCAGTTGCCTTTTCATGCCGGCGGCGGCTTCGAGGTCTCCCTGGTCGCCGGGGAAAAGATAACGGTAAAAATCCAGCGCGATGAGCACGTGCTGGAAGCGGCGTTGCGCGAAGAACTGGAAAATCATCCCCTGGAATTCCAGCTTCTGGTTGAGTCGCGAGGTGGTTTCGAGTTTCCGGTTTTCCTCGATGCTGCGTTCGGCCTCGTCGAGCCGCTTCTGGAACGGGCCGGCGGCGTAGTCGCGGGCGGGAGGCGCGCCGGAGGCGGCGGTGTTATTGCGGATATTGTCCAGCACCACATTGCGGTCCCAGTCCTTCGTTCGGGTGATGTTGGCCTCGGCTGCCTCGCGCTTCTTCTCCAGTTGCTTTGTTTCCTGCAAAATGTCGCGGATGCGTTCGTTGCTCTGCCAGTGGGCGATGAGGATGTTTCCGAGGGTTTCGCACAGACGCGAATCTCCCTCGTAGTCGGCGGCACGATACAGCAGGCGCCAGCCCTGGGCCACGCGCTGGTCGAGTGTGCCGCCCTTGCGGCCCTGGAGGGTTTGCGTGATCTCTTCGAGTGTCTTGTTGTAGGCGAGGTCGGCTTCGCCGTCGGCGGGCGGGGTCGTCAAAAAACGTTCGAAACGCGCCTGCGCGATGTCGGTGTCGCCGAGGGAAAAACTGCGGCCTTTCCAGGTGAGGTTGCCCGTGACGGGATCGTAGGCTTCCAGCAGCTTGAGACCGCCCGGCGTTCCGGCGGACGAAGTGCCTTGCGGTTGTTGTTCCGTGTTTCGTCGTGCGGGACGCGAGGAGGAGGGGGGGGGGGAGGGGGATTCTCCGGTCCGCCCGGGCGTTGCGGTTGCCGGAGCGGAGTCCGGTTCGGTTTGGGCGACGAGAGGCGCGTGGAAAATAACCGCGCATGTCATGCCCAATACGGACAGAAAGCCGGCAGTGTATCGGATTAACGGATTCATGAGAGAGAAAGAGGCAAGGGATTTTGCAGGGAGGATCTGAAAATTCATTTTTGAACAGAAGGAAACAAAGGAAACGAAGGTAAAACAAAGAAGACTTTGAAGTGGAAATTGTTTATTTTAAAAAAGTTATGCAGGAGCGATTAGTAAGCGTCCTTGGTTGTTCTTCGTTCCCTTCGTTGCCTTCTGTTCAATTTTTGTGTGCTGTTTGGGGTCCTCCCGTAGATGGCTCAGAGTTTGCGGAAGGCGGTCAGGTTGAGGAAGCCGTCGGCATCGACCTCGACCGACAGGGCGTATAACTGGCCCGGTTCGGGATAGAAGCCGGGACATTTGCCGGAGTCCAGAAACGGCAAGGCACGGTGAGTCGGAAGGTCTCGCACCAGAATGATGCGTCCTGCGCCGGACATCGCTTCGAGTTGTTTTTCGATCCGTCCGCGCAGCTCGTAGCGGTTGCCGGCCAGCCCGCGGGCATGGGCGATATAGGTTTCCACGGGCAGGGGCGGCAGGGACGGAACAATGGCCCGCCAGACAAAAAAGCCCGCGCCAACCAGCAACAGCAGCGAGGCGATAACGACAAAAAACCGGAATCGGGTTGAAGAACGGGTTTGGGCCATACGCGGAATCAGGAAATCGATTTGGGGGAAAACAGACGGAAATTCTCGGAAAAACAATTTTTTAAAGAGGTTCTGTTTGTTTTTACCGCGAAGGATGCGAAGGACACGAAGGATCCAGAGCGGCAGCGCCGCAACCGAAGTGTTACTGAAGATTGCCCACGGAACACACGGAATACACGGAAAAAATACCGGAGGAAAAGAGTCCTGTCCTGTCCTCGTTTCCTGTCCTGTCCGGTTTCCGTGTGTTCTGTGTGTTCCGTGGGCTCCTCTCCGGTCTTCGTGTCCTTCGTATCCTTCGCGGTCAATTTTTAGCGACTCCCCGGCGGATTGTCAGAGGAGCGTTCGCGAAGACGAATCCTGCGGCAAGGATCAGCAGGGTATTGCGGGTGAGCAGCCACGGATAGTTGGAAGGTTCGGCGGACTGGCCAAAGCAGCCGCAATTGATTTCCAGCCCGCGTATCCATGCGGACGCGATTCCGCCGATAAAACCCGCCATCATGGCGCCGGAGACGAATGCGCCCGCTCGCGTCCAGTTGCCGCCGGAGACGAGCGCAAGCGCGGTCGTGATTTCCAGATACGGCAGCGTGATCGAGACGAGCCATGCCCACGAGTAGGGCAAAATCTGAAAACCCTCAATGCTGGCGAGGAATGCGGCGGGGTCCAGGGTTTTGGCGATACCCGACCAGAAAAACAGTCCGGCAAGCCCCAATCGGCAAACATGGCGCACGAGCCGCACGAGGCGCACAGAATCCACGGGCCAGCAGGGGCAGTGGCGGCGGTGTTTTGGCTTTTCCGATGGCAGGCAAGTCTGTTCTTGGGGATGTATTTTAGCTCACGCCAACAGGGTTTCGGAGACTTCGCACGTCCGGGAATGCGAAGAAGTAAAACCACGAAGAAAACTGATTTTATGTAGAAATATTGCTACTATGAGGCATTGAATTGACGTGATGCGTTGTGGCGCGGACGTCTCGTCCGCCGTACCATCAGTTATCCACTGAGGGTACGGCGGTACAGACGGTCCGGGGAGCGCGCGTCTCGCGTGTCCGGCTTGGGCGTCCCGCCAAGTCTTTGCTATCGAACCGATTCGCTTCGCTCCAAATCGCCCCCTTGTTCGTCGAGACGCCGAACACAGCACGCGAGACGCTCGCCCTCAGACGGGCCTCAATCCTTCGACTGCGTAGTGCCAGTTACCCGGCAGCCATAAAAAAACGGGAAAAAGTGCTTGCATCGGTGCATGGCAGTGGCCTTTGTCCAGATTTCACCTGATTTTCACCATGAGATTTGTCAGATACATTCTTCTTTCTCTCCTCCTCCTCTGTGCACCTGCGTTCCATCCTGTGTTTGCAGAAGGGGACGAGTGCCTTGATTGCAGCCTTCCTGAGAACCAAGACATGGAGGAATGTAATGACGATGATGACGATGATGATGGCAGTACTGGAAACGAATCTATGTCCGAGGACTTGTTTGCTGACGAAACTGAAGCCTGATTCTCAATTTCCGTGAAACTTCCAAGGTATTGGGAATTGCTCTGCTGGTTATTGATTCTTCTGCCTGTTGTAAGTCGGGGACAGTCCGATTTTATATTTGGGCGAGATGGTGCCAGAATGGGGGCGGCGGATCGATTTGGCTATGCACGATGGAGCACCGAAATTGGATCACTAACTCTCAATTCACGGAAAATACCGGTACGAATTTATTTTTCTAGCGATCCCCGCCTGCCGACGGGATGTTTGGGGCAGGGGTGGCTTTTCCCATTGATGGAATCAACTCTGATAGAGGAGAATCAAAAAACACTTCGCTGGCATCGCCCGGACAGTAAAATATGGCATTTGCATTTGAGTCGGGGTGCCTTTGATTCGAAGTCCGATCCTAATCTGCAAATCTACGAAACGGGGAGTACCCGCTGGAAAGCGACTCGCAAGAAAGGAACTCGTCGGTTTGTGCTGACTGATACCAAATCAGGATCAGAGCTTGTTTACGACGAGGGCATACTTGTACGCTTCCGCTTTTCAGGCAATGCCGATGGAACGAATTCCTACGCTATTAATTACACCTCACGTCGCCGTCCACGACAATTGATGGACACCAAGACAGGGCAACCTCTTTTGGAAATTATATATACAGAACGCAATCAGGCTGAAAAAATTGTTATTGGCGGACACCGAATTGATCTAGGCTGGGGCTTTGCATCACTAATCGATTTTGGCACAGGTCCTTATCTTGCGACCTTGAGTGGCGATACTGGTGAAATCAAAATGACTTATTCTTCAAAACAAACGGAGTCAGCTAACAGGATTGAAATCAGCAAGCAAGGCACGGGAAGCCCTCTTGAGTTGGAGTGGAAGGCTAACAGTGGTTTTATCTACAAGGATAGTGATTCAACTTACGAGATAAAAAACGAAAGTTTGGCCCAACATGGAAATACTGTTGGCAATACGGTATCAAAAGGGAAAAAAAACGCTACGATTGTTCCTGAATATAATTGGCGCCCTTCCGAAGCTGAGGTCACACGCACTGATCATGAGGGGAAACGCAATTATCGATTTTTTGACAAAAAAAAGGGCACACTGACCGGAATGGCGCGAAGATAAGGGAGGTTGTCGTTGAACGGTTGCACTCACTGTTTTTACAAAAAACACCATAATTTGTTGATTTTCATGTTGTTATGCAATCAAGAACATGATAC
>JAISAX010000733.1 GCA_031266495.1 Opitutaceae bacterium | reverse complement strand
TGGCCTTCTAAACTATTTCAGCAGTAGAATAACCAATGCCATTAGTGAAGGATTCAACTCAAAAATACAAAGCATAAAAGCATCTGCCCGAGGCTTCCGCTCCTTTGCTAATTACCGATCTCGAATCCTCTTCTTCTGTGGCAAACTTGATTTGCTCCCTGTTGTCAGTCGCCACTAAGTTCTGTGAAGAACCATTTTCTGGCCATGCCACTTTTCCGGGGAGAAAATTTTCGGAGTGATGCCGACTCCTTTGCCGGTCCGTCCTACGCTGAACGCTACAAGCTCTTCCTGAAGCAAAGCCTCGGCGCACATTCATCGTCACGGATGAATCCATCGCTGGCGCTTCGGTGAATCACCGCGTTCCTTTGCCGGAATTCGGCCTCGTCAATTTCTTGCGCGGCCTCAAGGCCCAGATCCTTGCACATTATCCAGCTACGGCAGTGAGGAAGGGCTCATTGGCCGCAAGAGTTTGAACGGCCCCCCCCCCCCTGCAAATTCTGATGCAGGTGGCATGATCGTTGAAGCCAGGCTCACTACATCTCACACCGCCATCGATTCCGGGAGGCGACACGGCGGGCGCGGGCAAGCTGATAAACGGGCTTCGGCGTGCCGGGCATGGAAGAATGTCTTATTCCGGAGCAACGTAATTTTGAGGACCGCCGAGATTCATGAAGCGACCATGCACCGCCCATGAAACGGCTAGCGCGAGCAGCGCGACGATGCAACCGACCGTGAAGGTGTGATGATAGGCGTTGCCGGTCAGATCGATGATGCCGCCCACGATCGGCCCGATCGCCATGCTGCCGACGGCTCCGACGATGCCCGCCGCACTGGCGAACTGGGCGAATCGAAAATGTGGATACAAACGCTGGCCCAGCGAGGCCGCGCTCGTGAAGTAACAGCCCGAAAGCACGCTGTGCAGCACCAGGGCGACGGCAAAGGTTTCCGGCGTGCGCGCATAAAGCGCCCCCCAACCCGTGACCGTCGCATAGCCGAGCAGGCTGGCGATGCTCACGCGCAGAGGATGGAAAATATCGCAAAGCCAGCCGAGCGGATAGGCCAGCAGCAACGAAATCGCAAAGGAAAGCGCCATGCACCTTCCGTAAGTTTCCATGCTCATTCCCAGACTGTTGGCATAGGGAATCATGAAGATATTGACCGGCATGAAGACGAGCGCGGCCACGGTCATCATCACGAACACGCCCACGTAATAGGGATTGCGGAAACATTCGCGGAAATAGGTGCGCACTCCGGAGAGCGGATGCGAGGACTCGGGTGGTGGCGGCGGCGGATATTCCCCCTCCTTCACTTTCAGGCATACCCAATAAAAACACGCGCCATAAAACACGCCGATCACCAGAAGGATGAGCGTGTAGTGGCTTTCCACTTTCCCGAAGATCCAGAAATTGAAGATCATTCCGTCAATGAGGCTCACCGCGCGGAAGAGGCCGTAGAAACGCCCCAACAGTTCCTTGGGCACCACGTCATTGACGAGGCCTCCGAACACGGCGGTTGCGGCGATGGTGGCGAACTCGAATGCCGCCCAGAAGACGCCGAAACAGACAACGGCGACGACCATCTCGCTGTGTCCGGGGAAATGGTTGTGCACCCACTGAGCGATGAAAGGCGTGAGCCCGAGCCCGATCATGCCTGAGGCAGCGATGGGCGTCGTGACAAGGAGGAAGGGAATGCGCCGCCCGCGTGGGCCGCGATGCCGGTCGGATTTGACACTGACAACCGGACCCAGGATCAGACCGACCAGCGCCGGGAACGAACCGAGCAGCAACGCGAAGATGTAGTTGGGCACTCCCAGGTGCTTGAGATACCACTGCGCCACTGGCCCGACCGAGCGGTCCCGCATGGACCACGAAAAGTCTCCCAGCAAGAGCCAGGCAAAGAGCGCGGCCAGTCCTCCCGCGGTATAGGTCAGGGTGCCTGCGCGCCAGATCTTCCTCATGGGCTCATGGGCTTGCCCGTTTGTACACCGGTCCCGGGAGTCATGTCGCGCGATCATAGATTTCCGGTGTCACGAGCGCTTCAGGTTTCTCCTCGCAAACATACCGGGCGATATTTGCCAACGCAAAGCATCCGATCCCTGGATACATGTCTGACGTCGGGCCTCCGATATGAGGAGACAAAACCGCCGCTCTCGTCCGATAGAGTGGCGACTCGGGAGACAGGGGTTCGTCGCGGACCACGTCCAACGCGAGGCGGATGCGGCCGCTTGAAGCCTCGCGGAGCAAGGCGGCTTCATCCACCAGGCGTCCGCGGGCCACATTCACGAAAACGGCTCCGTCCGGCAGCGCAGCCAGGGCGGCGGCATCCACGCTGCTTTCGCTGGACGGCGTCAATCCTTCGCATTCAAACAGTACTTCGCTCCACGAAAACAGTTCGGACAGGGAACTGCATGGCGTCACGCCTTCACGGAGAAACATGGATTCCGGAACGCCTTGTGAATACGCCCGCGCTTCTACGCGAAACGGGCGGAGCAGGCGCATCAGGGATTGGACTACGGCGCCGAAACCATGAATGCCCACGCGCCTTTCAAACAACGATCGGGTGCCAAGCCGGCAGGTCGCCTCGCCGCCAAAACCGCGGCGGATCGCCTCGGGCCACCCGCCGAGATTCCGCAGCGCGGCGAGGGCCAGCAGCAGCGCGTGCTCGGCCACCGGTTCCGCCGCCATCCCGCCCCAGTTGGATACCAGGCCGCCGCGTTCGATGAAGCGGCGCGGAACCAATGCCTTGACCGAGCCGTTCAGGTGGCAGACATAGCGCAGCGAGCATTCCGGATCAGCCAGCCAGTCCTCCGGCAGCGGTGGTGTTGACCAACTGGATACGAGGATTTCCGGCGCGAGGGTTTTCAGCCGGCCTGCGGTCAAGGCTGCGGGAGCCGAAGTCCATTCGATCCGGAGTGGCAGATGAGCCATTTCCTCCTCGCAATGCCTCAGGAAGACTTTCCGCTCCCAATCTGAAACCGCGCATAGCAGGCGAACCGGAGGAGGGAGCCGCGGAGCGCCGGAGGGGGCCGCATGGTTCGTCCGGGTTGGGCGGGATGGCAAAACGGTCTGCATAAGTGAAACGGGCAAACTGGCCGCGGATCCGGCATTCAGCCACCTGTTGCCAGGTTACTCAGGTCAAAAAGAGGCCCTGCCGTCGCCATTGGGCTTGAGCCGGCGGCGATTCGCCGGGAATGATCTTTCGTATGTCGCAAGTGCAGGCCTCCCCCTCCCCCCCCCCCCCATATCGCGTCACCCAAAGTCAGATCGCGAAGGCCGCCGGCGTGTCGCGGGTCACCGTTACCTACGCTCTCAGGGACAACCCGAAGCTCGCCGCCGCCACCCGTGAGCGTATCCAGAAACTCGCCCGCGAGATGGGATATGCGCCCGACCCGATGCTGGCTTCGCTCGCCTACTACCGCACCCGCCGGCGTCCCGCAGGATTCCACGGCATTCTCGCCTGGCTGGCGCAGGAGCATCCCGAGAAAGGCGCCGATTGGTGGCGGGAGAGTCCACATTATAACGACTACTTCCTCGGCGCGGAACAGCGCGCGAAATATCACGGCTACAAACTTGAGACGTTTCATTTCAATGCGTCAGGCATGCCGCTTCGGCGTATCGAGAGCATCCTGTGTTCGCGCGGCATTTCCGGATTGCTGCTCTGCCCGCTCGCCTTCCCCGGTGTGGATCTCGAGTTTGCATGGGACCGGTTTTCAGTGGTCACATTTGGTTACACGCTGCATCGCCCGCGGCTGCACACCGTGGCGACGGCACATTTCCAGAATACGCAGCATGCGATGGAAAGGCTCAGGGCGCGGGGTTTCCGGCGCATCGGCCTCACGATCAATCGCACCACCGATACCCGGGCTAATGCGGCGGTCTCCTCCGCGTTCCTCGGCGGGCAGAATATCGGCTTTAATGAGGACGGGGTGCTCATCCCGCCTCATTTTTACAACGGTCCGTTCCATCCGTATCCATGCGCCGACTACGTGCGTGAACTTGCGGGTTACATCCGGGCTCAGCGACTCGACGCCATTCTGACCGGCGACTCCCAATCCGTTGATCTGTTGCGGGAGGCCTGCGCGGCAAGCCCCCGAAAACCGCTTGTTGGAGGAGTCAGTTTTTCCCGAATCTGTCCCGGGATCGCTGGCATTGCCGATGATTCGTTCCGCATCGGTACGACGGCTGTCGATCTGGTGGTGGCCATGATCCAGCGAAGCGAGCGAGGTATTCCTGAGGTGGCGGTGCGCTCGCACGTCGAAGGCATCTGGCACGACGGGGTGGCCGTGAAGTGAAGACGAACGAAGGGCGCTTGAACAGGGTGGCGATGGCAAGTCTGGAGGGGTGAGGACCGAGGCGACAGGGGCTCCCCCTCCCCCCCCTCCCCCCCCCCCGTTGCATTGTTGCGACAGGGGGGCGGCAGAAATCAGGCTGCGTTCATCAAGCGGCGCCGACAGACGCACCAAACCCCCGCGAACGCGAGAGCACCCACACCAGCCAAGGCTGAAACCGATTTGGGCTCGGGGATGGAATTGATCGTGATGGAGCCGACAAAGCCATCCACATAGCGAGTTGTCTCAGTGGATTGGGTATGGGTCTGCAACCCGATGTAGTAATGGCCATCCCAATCGCTTTTGACCAGAGGGGTCGCAAGATCGCCTGACTGGGTCGCGTCAGCAGGGGCCACCGACGTAGCCATGACCGTGGCGCTCCACCCGGTGGAGCTGAGTGTCAGGGACAGGGAGGTGATGCTGGTAGATCCCAAACCGTCAGCGAAGCTCCAGGCCGACGAGCCCAGCAACCAGGTTGCCAGCGTGCTGGCCGCTCCCGATCCCTGCCTCTGCCGCAGGTACACGGAATACGTGCTCCTATCGACCTGAAAGTAGATTTTTTGCCCGACCGCACTGCCGTCCAGATTGCCTGTGTTATTGTTGCCGATTCCCAGATTGAAAAAATAATATGCACCGGCGTTTGTATGAGACAGGGTGACATTATTGAAGGTTAGCGTGATGCTCCCCTTGTCAAAAATATCCAGGGCGCTGGAGTAGTCCTGGGCACTATAAGCGTTGGCGATGGCTTGAACATCGCCAGTGGTGGCAGCGTGAAGTTTCAGGTTTCTGGCCGCATCGAATCCCAATGAACCGCCTGAACCGCCCCCTCCTTGATAAAAGGTGGACGGGAACGCCGTCGTGACAGCGGCCAGCGAGTCCAGGCTGATGGTGGTGGCGGCGGCGTGCGCTTGCATAGACATGGCCACAGCAGCCAGCAGGGCGGTGGCTATGGCGGATGGACGGATTTTGTACATGATTTTCATAATGTAATGATGGATGGAGCTTGTTGGTCAGGGAGAGAGGGTTGTTTGCGATTCGGACGGGGTAATGTCAGGCCGGGCCTCGCGATGCAGTTGCCAACCGGACGGGGTTGGCTGATGGAGTCGCCAGCCGGGCGCGGGGCGGATGCGAGTCCGGATGGTTTCGGGAGAAGCGTCGCTCGTGAGTTCCCACAGCGCATCGTCGATGCGAGTCGCCGTGAGGGATATCCCGGCATCTTCCCCGCCGGATGCTTCGGCGGCGGGGAGGATGGACAAAATGGGCGTCTCGATTTGGCGGGCGGCGATCACGGTTAATCCGGACGGGGTTGTGGAACGGGTTGTGGAGCGGATTTGCCGTTGCACAAGCAGGCGCACCGGAGTTTGCGGGGACAAATCAAGAGTGAGTGTATCCGTCCAATCATTACTTCTGATGACCCAGGTTTCCTTCTTTCCGTCGCGGGACTGTTGCTCGACATCAAGGGAAGAGACCTCCGCATCGCGCCTCCGTGGACGCACGAGAACCCGAAATCCGCCTTCACCCAGATTGCGGCGGAGGGCGGAAAATGTCGCAAGCCGTTTGGCGCTCACGTTGTTCTTGGGGCTTAAAAGGGAACGAGGCGCGAAAACCGGAGTGTCCCAAGCCTCGTCCGAAGCAGCAGAGGGGAGGAGTTGCACGTCGACGGCGCCCGTCCGGCTGGTCACGCCAAGGCGGACGCCGTTGTCTTTGATGGAGGCGGAGGGCAGCGTTTGGAGGAGCCATTCGACAAGAGCCGGCTCAGGGAGCGACAGATTGTCGAAAATCAGGAAATAATCGCCGCGCCGGTGAAACAGGCGCCGCCAGACGGAGCGGACGTCCGCATAGGCATCACTCAGGTCAACCTCGGTCCACAGAATGGCGGGCGAGGTGAAAAAGGTGCGAGTCGTGCCGCGCGCCTGTGCGTCGAATCGCTGGTTTCGGCGATTGATGAGGAGAGTCGAATGGCTTTCGGTGGCGTTGGAGGCGTATTCCCATCGTGGACCGGAGGATTGCCAGAAGTCGTGTTCGCCGCTGCGGTCGCCGTAGCCGGGCGTGACGATCAGCCATTCGTCTCCAAACGCGAGGGCGATGGAGCCCGCGTCGAGGTGGGAGTGGTTGCGATTGGTGTATCCTGATTTCAACGACAAGAGATAGTCGCGACCGGACCAGCCGCTGCGGGTATTGACAATGTCGAGCGCAGGGATGTGCGCGTCGAGTCCGGAAGGCGGGACGGCCGGGACAGACGGGTCGAACCACAACCAGGCCCAGGCGGCGACGTCGGGCCCGCCGGCGGGTGGCCAGGGTAGTTGTCCGGAAAGACAGGCGGCGTCGGAGGAACGATATTGCGAGGCGAAGCGATTGAGGAGGTGATGAGGGCCATAAAAATCGCGCGGCACGGCATCGCCCCAGGGAAGCGTGGAGCCGAAACCGGAGGTCGCGGCGTGGAGACGGAACGTTGCCATGTTCCTGAGCCAGTCACCGTCATAAAATTCGGATACGTCCACGATGCCGCGCATGCCTTCGAGGTATTGGAGGATGAAACTGACTCCGTAGCTCCAGTAGGCGACGCCTTCGGGGGAACTGCCATCGGGGTTGTAATAGCGCGCCACGTTGCGGAAATCGAGCAAGGCGCGTGCGAACCAAAGCGGGGCTTCCTCCGGCAGATCTTCGAGGAAGGCCGCTCCACACCAGCCAACTGCGGCGGCGTTGACATGGTTGTGGTTGTCGGCGTAGGCGCGGGACCAGAAGATGCCTCCGGGAATCAGCGAGGCGAGTGTACCGACACGCTCGCGAATGGTATTGATGATCAGCGTTTGTTCCTCGGGCTTCCAGACGTCGCGGTGCCAGGCCCAGGCCATGGCGATGCCACGAGCCACATGCCCCGCCGCGAGGTCATGATTGTTGCGGTTGCGGTCGGGACTGCGGCCCCAGGTCGGGTAGCGACATAGTTCCAGCACGAGGTAGCGCAGGTGGGCGCGGGCTCGCGGTGCAATGTGGGCATCCTCGATCGCCCCCGTCAGGCTCAGAAGCACCAGTTCGTCGCCTGACTCGCGCATCCATAATTCCCCGTTGGCCTGATAAAGGGTGCGCCTGCCTGTGGCGGCAATCTCCTCGGGCGAACGATATACGGGGACAGGACGGGTGACGATGGTCTCGGCTAAAATCTCCGCGGTAGCGCGCAACCGGCGCAGGGCGGGGGCGTCGGAGGCGGCGTGCGCGGAAAATCGTGCTCGTCCGTCCGGTCCCATGCCCAGGAGGATTTTTTGCCCGCGGATATTCCGGCGCCAGGTTTCCGCCTGGGTGGCGGCCAACTCGCGGGCTTCGGCGTCGTTTACGCCCGGCCACTGCACGGCAGCCCGGACTTGTGGCAAGGCGATGACCATGCAGGCCAAAGATAAAACCGACAAAGTAGAAAGGGAGAACATGCAGAACATGCTGCCGGTGATTTTCGGGAAGGTTGGCCGGGAGAAAGGCATGGGGATCAGAAGTTGAAGGAGTCGGTGGTCAGGGAAAACGCAGAGGCGGGCCTGGCCACCACATGAGCGTCGAAAAAAACCGCATTGCGCACGTCTCCATGAACCGGTGTCGCGGGGCAGTAGGATTGGGAAAGATAGGACGAATTGAGCTGGCCGTCCAAATCGGTAATCATCCACGAGCGGGCGGGAGATGCGATTTCGCTGAATCTGAGCGGCATCGAACTGGGTTGGTTGGGGTCGGAGGCGGGATAACCAAACGGGAGGACAAGTTGGTTGTTACCCCGCGTGCTTCTGACCGCCAGGGATACCATGTAAGAGCGACTGTCCCCGCTGTTGGCAATCTGGGCCTCCATCGGAATCTTCGCGCTCCAGGCCGGACATGCGAAAATTTCCACCCTGGAAAGCCGGGTGCCCAAGGCATTGATATCGCGTCCGCCGGTCACCTGCCCGTAGATGTGGTAGCTCAGCAGCGTGACGTTTATGCTCTTGGGATACGGCCCGTAGGTTCCGTTAAGCGGGCCGGGGAGAGTGTCTTTGTTTTCCTGCGCAAACAAAA
Source organism: Opitutaceae bacterium (assembly GCA_031266495.1). The sequence goes on along the minus strand of JAISAX010000733.1, from coordinate 682 downwards.
TGACGGCCAGCCCTGTCTGGCGCAGGTTGGAGGCGCAGACGGCGCGGCGCGCCACCTGCCGCACCTTGCCCAAGGTTGCGATCAGCACACCGGCCAGCACACCGATGATGGCGATGACCGTAAGCAGCTCGATCAGGGTGAAGGCGCGAGGTCGCAAACGGTCAGGAAAAGGCTTGGTGGTGTCGTTTGTGGTCATTCAATAGGGGGGGAGGAAGATTGAATTATATGTTTGGTTCCGGAATGAGGCTGGGAATGCGAAATCCACCAAAACATGGGGTGGGGTGCAGGCGGCTTCGAGCGGTTTTCAAGTGACTCAGGTCAAACGTATCTGTTTTCTCATTCGGCTGCCTTTTCCCGAGTCACCGCTTGAAGCTTTCGAGATCGACCTCAACCGGTAATGGCGTCTGAAAGGGTTTCCGGGTGTAATTGAAAGTGAAGGGAACAGACGTAAGGAACCGTAAGGAAATAAACAGTGCAAAGATGCGCCGGGATTGAAGAGTCAGCGACGCTGGCTCGCTCTTCAAGACCAAGCAGATTTGCACTGTTTATTTCCTTACGGTTCCTAAGAGCGTGTTTAAAATTAAATCAAATGGGATAAATGCATAACTTATTGCTATACATGATGATATTTTCGGCCGAAAAAATATATATTTTCTTGATATTTTTCCAGACAAAATCATGA
>JAISAX010000732.1 GCA_031266495.1 Opitutaceae bacterium | reverse complement strand
TAGAAGAGGATTTCCGCGCCCTGCATGGCGGTCAGGCGCGCGGCCTCGGGATACCACTGGTCCCAGCAGACGAGGACGCCGATTTTTCCGAACTTCGTTTCCCATGCGCGAAAGCCGGTGTCGCCGGGCGTGAAGTAGAATTTTTCGTGGAAGAGCGGGTCGTCCGGTATGTGCATCTTGCGGTAGATGCCGGGGAGCGAGCCGTCGGCGTCGATGATGACGGCGGTATTGTGATAGAGGCCGGAGGCGCGTTTTTCGAAGAGCGAGGCGACGATCACGACGGCGTGTTTTTTCGCGATTTCCCGGAAGGCTTTTGTCGTGGGGCCGTCGATGGGTTCGGCGAGTTTGAAATGGTCGTGGTTCTCGCTCTGGCAGAAATAGCGCGAGCGGAAGAGTTCCTGCGTGCAGATGATGTTCGCGCCCTTGCGCGCGGCCTGCCCGGCGAGGGCGAGCGTTTTTTTCAGGTTGGCCGCGGGGTCGGCGGCGCAGGCGTGCTGGAGGAGTCCGAGTGTGACCTTCATGCGGGAAATTAAGAATCAAGTCCCGGGCGGAGCGAGAAGTTTGTCATTAAGAATTAAGGAAGGGAAAACACGCGGAGGACGCGACGACGGCGGCGGCGACGACGGCGGCGGGGGTGGGAAGGGAACGCACAAAAAAAACGCGCCGGGCGGGATGCCGCGCGGCGCGTGAAACAGGCGGAGGGTTTTGATGCCCGGTCCTCAGTTTTTCAGAACACGACTTTGTTCAGCGGATACTCGATGATGCCCTCGGCCCCCATGGACTTGAGCCGCGGAATGATTTCGCGGGCGATGCTTTCGTCGATGATGGTTTCGAGCGCGACCCAGTCGGGCGAGGCGAGCGGCGAGACCGTCGGGTTGCGGAGCGCGGGAAGCGCCTTGAGCAGCGTGTCGAGCCCGGCTTTCGGGGCGTTGAGTTTGAGGCCGACCTTGCCGCCCGCCTCCAGGGCGCCGGTGAGCATGAGCGCGATGGTCTCGATTTTCTTGCGCTTGGCGGGATTGGCCCAACTGGCCTTGTTGGCGATGAATTTGGTGTTGGTTTCGAGGAGCGTGTCCACGATGCGCAGTTTGTTGGCGCGCAGCGACGAGCCGGTTTCGGTGATGTCCACGATCGCGTCCACGAGATCGGGGACTTTCACCTCGGTCGCCCCCCAGGAGAACTCGACGGTCACGGGGATGTTCTTTTGGGCGAAATAGCGTTTCACGGTGCCGACCATCTCGGTGGCGATGCGCTTGCCGGCGAGGTCTCCGGGTTTTTGCACGGAGGAGGCCTCGGGCACGCAGAGCACCCAGCGGGATTTTTGCGTGGAGGCCTTGCTGTAGATGAGGTCGCAGACTTCGACGACATCGGACTCGTTTTCCTGGATCCAGTCGTATCCGGTCAGCCCGCAATCGAAAAAGCCTTGCTCCACGTAGCGGCTGACCTCCTGGGCGCGGACAAAACGGCCGTCGAGTTCATCGTCGTCGATGGACGGTTTGTAGGAGCGCGAGCTGGTGGTGATTTTCCAGCCGGCCTTGGCGAAAAGGGCCTTGGTGGATTCCTCGAGGCTGCCCTTGGGCAGGCCGAGCATGAGAAGCGGTGCGATGGCTGACATAGGGCCGCCAAATCATCCGCGAGTCATAAAATCTTCAAGTTTTTTATGAAAATCAACATCCGCGCAAAAATATAAGGCTTGCAACTTCATGATTATCAATTCATCCAGAGCGGCATTGAATACGCGCGATTTTTGCGCAATCAAATCACAAGAAAGTTTTGACAAGTTTTAGTTCGTTTGTAAAAACATCGCACATCAAATCTATGCGTTCAGCACCTAAGCCCCTAATCCTAATAGTCGAAGACGAGGAAGAACTCGCGAAACTCATCGCCGCGCAGCTTGAAGAAGCGGGGATGCAAACGCAGGTTTACACACGTTGCGCCCATGCCATGCGGTTCTTGAAGCGCAATTTTGCAAACCTGCTTCTTCTCGACATCAACCTGCCCGACCAATCGGGTTTCCAGTTTCTTGATGAACTCAAGAAAAGCGACATCTCCATCCCGACGATTTTCCTGACCGGAAATACGCAGGAGATAAGCAAAGTCCGCGGACTCGACATGGGAGGCGACGACTACATCACGAAGCCGTTCAGCTATCCGGAGCTGGTCGCGCGCATCAATGCCGTGCTGCGTCGCGCCGAAGCGTCCAGCGATTTGCATGTCACCAAGAACGCCAAGGTGAGCGACAGCCCGTTTGAGTTTTGCGGTGCGAGAATCATACCCATCCGGCTGGAAATCGAATTTCCCAACGGCACCATTACGAAGCTGGGACGCAAGGAGCTGGGCATCCTCTCGTATTTCAACCAGAATCGCGGCGTGGTCATCACCCGCAAGGCGCTCATCCACTCCGTATGGGGCATTCATGCCGACGTGAAGAGCCGCTCGCTCGATCAATACATCGTGAAAGTGCGCGAACTTTTCCGCAACAACGGCTTGAACTTCGACGCCTTCCGCACGGTGCACAGCATCGGCTACATCTTCGAACCGACGCCTCCGGGCCAGGAGACCGTGGCCGGTGACATCAATGCGGATAAGACTTGAGGAGAGTCGGTGACGAGGTTGATGGAATCCACCGCCAGGCGGCGCTGACGCGTCGGCGGCAAAGTGCAGCCGTTTTTATGAGCTGTTCCCATCAAAGTTTTCATAGCCAGTGTAACCTATTGGGTTACACTTCTATGGCTGCGGTTTAAACTTAATGCTCCAAGTGGCGTTGACGCGCCGGTGCCGGCGGCAACAAGCGCCGAGCCGCGGCGGCATCCCGGCCATCCAGCGCCAAAGGCGCGGCGGCATGACAGCCCGGCCCAACGGGCCGGGTTTTTGAAATCGCAACGAGTGAGGGCTGAAAGCCCGGCGCAAAAAACACCGGCGAAAAAGCACCGGTGCAAACGATTCTGGTGCAAACGATTCTGGTGGGAGAGCCGCGAAGCGGTTCAATGTGTTCACGAGCGAAGCGAAGTTGCCTGCCATAACCGTGGGTGAGGAGCAACGCGACGCAACCCACGGTAAGAGAAT
>JAISAX010000711.1 GCA_031266495.1 Opitutaceae bacterium | reverse complement strand
CCTTCCCGATATCCGTTTCTTAAAAACTAAATCTTTATTTTCTTCCCCCCCCCCCCCCCTGATGAACCACAAACACCGGACACCACGACACGACGCGTTTACGCTGATCGAGCTTCTTGCCGTTATCACGATCATCGGCATCCTGGCCGCCATCCTGATACCAACCGTCGGCGCGGTGCGGCAAAAGGCGAAAGGCGTGCAATGCATTTCCAACCTGCGCGGACTCTTTGTCGCCATCAATCTCTTCGCCAACGAGTGGAAACACTACCCGACGATGAACTGTGAAAACATCGTCGACCCGTCCCGGTCAGGCTCGCCGCAATCGGGCGGGAACGGCTCGCACGCATGGTTTGTGTCGCTCATTGAACAAGGCTACCTGCCCGTGCAAAAAGAAGTGCGCGGCGGGGAGGAATGCCGCGTCGCCAGAATCATGATTTGTCCCGCCAACGACTATCAGGGCGAAATCTACAGTTGGATCAACGCGCCCAAACCGTGGCAGGGAAATTACATGACAAGCCGCTACTATGGAGCGTCGGGTTACAGTGCGAAACCGGTGCGGATCGAAGAGGCGACAAACGTCCATGCGATCCTGCTGGCGGATACACGCATATCGGCTTACGGCGTCTGGAACAATGGCGACGCGGATTGGGACAACACCAACTGCCGCGTCCCGAAAGGTCTCCACGGTGCGGGCGCCCACGCGCTTTTTATCAGCGGAAAAATCGCGACCATCACGCCCGCCACGCACCCCGATTTGCCAAATGAACGCAACTGGAACCCGCGCTACGGGAATTAAGAGTCAAGAATCAATTTACCCTGCCGGAAACCCGCATGGAAATATCACTCGCACACACACGCCTGCGAATTGACGCGGCAGGCGGCCTGTCATTTTCGCACGACACCGCCAAAAACCTTTGGGAAAACCGCGGCCCCTTCATCAACCTGCACTATTACGACCGCCAGCATCCGCGCGCGCAGACCTGCGCCGCGCCCTCCGGCGGCGGACACGCATTCGGCACCGCGGGCACGCCATCCCTCACCGCAAAAGGCGAATTGCGCGTGGAACAGGGAACCGACAAACACACCCTTCGCGTCACCGCCGGCTTTCCGGATATCCGGATTTCCATTACAATAAAAATCCGCCTCGCGGCGGACGGCGACGGCTTCTCCCTGCGCATCCCGGACAACGGCGTCACCGAGGCCATGCCGGACCTTTACCGCATCCTCGGCGTCGAAATCCTGCCGGAATTTGGCGCGGCCAAAACAGGCGAACCCGGCTACCTGACGCTGCCCAACTGGTCGGGTTGCCAGACATTTTTTGACAAAACGTATCCCCGCGAGGCGCGCCAGACGATATACTCGGGCAACGACCAGTGGGAACACTGCTGCAACATGCCGGTATTCGGAATCACACGGAAGCAAGGCACGCTTTGCGGCATTGTCGCGGCGGGCGATTACGACGCGCAACTCGTCAGCCGCGTGCATTGGGAAACCGGACACACGAACGGCACGCACCCGCACCTCGTCTGGCGCTGGCAACAGGAGGACGAACCCATCGACGGCCCGCGCGAAGTGCGCTACGCCTTCGCGCCCCCGGACTACGCGGGAGGGGAAGGATACGTGTTCTGCGCAAAGACGTATCGCCAGTTCCTCTACACGGAACGCGGCCTCCGCACATGGGAGCAAAAAGCCGCGGAACGCCCCGTCGTGACCAACTGGCGCGACCGGTTCTTCCTGAAAATCTTCATGGCGTACAAGGAACCGCAAGCGGACGGACGCGGACCTTACCACGCGACCTGCTCGTTTGCGCAGGCGCGGGAAATCCTGGAGGATTGCCTCCGGCGCGGCATGAAAAAACTCTGCGTCATCCTCACCGGCTGGGGACAGGACGGACACGACGGAATGCCGCCTGCGCGCTTCCCGGTGGACGAACGGCTCGGCGGCGAATCCGCATTCCGCGAACTCATCGCGTGGTGCCAAAAACATGACATCCTGCCCGGCGTCCATGATTCCTACGGCGAATCCTATGCCTGCTCGCCGGAATTTGACCTCGGCGAAGTGATCCGCCATCGCACCGGCGAACCCTGGCAAGGAGTGATCTGGAGCGGAGGACGGGTGCATAAACTTTGTCCCCTGTGTTACGTTGACAAATACACGAAGCGCGACGTGCCGCGTGTTCGCGCTCTCGGCATCTACGGGCACCATCATATCGACGCGGTGGGGAGTTTCATGACATGTTTCTCGCCGGAACATCCGCTGGAAAACCGCGCCGCTTTTGCGCATGAAGTGCGGCGCATGTTCGAGTTCACCCGCGATACGATCGGGAGCGTTTCCACGGAAATGCCCTTCGGCCCCTACTTCGACGTGGTGGATGGTTTTTTTCACAGTTACGCGCATCCCGCCGCATGGCATCACGCGTCCATGGTCGGGCGATTTTTTCTGGACCGGACGATTCCGCTTCTGCACATCGCGCTGCACGGCAGCGTGCTGTGTGGCGAAGGGATTGGCGATTTGCGGGACGATCCGCTCTTCTGGCTCGATTGGGGCGCGACGCCCGCGTGGGAAGTCTGCATCACCGGCGCGCCTCCCTTCGGCATCCCCGCCTACGCGGATGCCGCCGACCGGTTGACGGCGATTTATCAACGCTACTACGGCGAGGCGAACGGGGGAAAAAGCATCCTCACGCGTCTGAATCCGTTGTTGATCGAAGGCCGACGGGAACTCGCCGATGGCGTGGCGTGCACCGTGTATTCGGACGGCACTTGCCTGACCGTCAATCGCTCCGCCAGACCGTGGGAAAACATTCCGCCCGGCGACTTTTTGATGGACGCTTCTCCCTTTTCTCCATGACAAAACCAATCCTCGCAACCATCGGTATCCTTTGTGCAATTACAGCGGATTTCGCGCCGGCCGTTCGCGCCGGGAAAACCGCCCCGGAAAAGAAAATCTTCGCGCACTACATGGGCTGTTTTCCCGTTGGCTACGGCCCGGTGGAACACCACCGCAAGGTGCAATTTCCCGACGAGGAACCACGCGATGGCGACGGCAATGTTGACTTCAAAAACTCCGCCGGCGGGCGCATGATCAACTGGCCGCTCGCGCCACAGGCCCTCGAATACCGGCTCACGCCGGAGCAAAGCGCCGAGCTGGAAATCCGCCGCGCGCTCCGCGCCGGCATAGACGGATTTGCGGTTGACGCATGGGCAGGTTCGGAAGGCGCGCACGCCGTGCTCGGGCATCTCTTCGCCGCCGCCGAACGCCTCAACGCCCCCTTCGAACTGACCATCTGCCTCGACCCTTATTGCCACGGGAAAAAAGAGGACGGACGCATCGGCCCCTATTCCCAAACGCTCGCGTATCTGCTCGAAAAATACGGCGACAATCCGCGCCTTGCCCGCCGCGACGGAAAACCGCTGGTTTTCGGCTATTATTCCAGCCACCTCTTTTTCGAGCCGGAATTCCTCTCCCGACCGGAGTCGCCGGAAAAGTGGCAAAAAATCGCCGATGCCTACAAACAGATCGAAAAAAACATCGGGCGTGAGATTTTCTGGCATTTTGATTTTAGCGGCATGGCAAACGCCACGCAGACAAACCCCGCCCTGCTCCTTGCCGCGGCAAAATGGGCGGGCGAAAATTTTCCCGCCATCGGCGCCTTCACCAGCCGCGATTGCTGGGATGATCCCGCCATCCTCGGCGCCTTTCGCGCCAAAGACGCCGAATTAAGCCCGCCCCTCTGGCCGCAATACATCAACAAAACCACGGGCGTCATCGGCATCGAACCCGGCACGGAAAAACTCCGCCGCCTCTGGAAAAACGCCCGCGAAATGAACGCCACGCTGCTGCAATTTGTCACATGGAACGACTACGGAGAGGATACGATTCTCGCGCCGGGCTACGGCACGGGCTACGCGCTCATGACGCTCAACCGCCATTTTGTCGAATGGTGGAAAACGGGCACGGAACCCGTTGTTTCCAAAGAATCGATACATCTGGTCTTTCGCCGGACGGCGGAATCCGTGGAACCGTTTCCCTTTCAGAAACGCTTCCTCAAGGCACCGTCCGCCGCGCCCGGCGCCGCGTCCGCTGCCGTGCTCGAAGTCGCCACGTTGCTTGCGAAACCCGCCCACGTCACCGTGCCCGGCTGCAACGAAAGTTATGACGCGCCCGCCGGACTCTTTGTAAAACAATTCCCGTTGCGCGCCGGAAACGTTGCCGCGTTTGCCTTGCGCGGGGGCAAAAAAATTCTCGACGTGACCGCCGCGGAAGTCGTCACCGAAAAACCGTTCCGCGAGGATTGGTCAATGGTCTGTGCGTCATCGAATTTTGACGACGAATGGAATGCCGATTTCTCCGGCCTTTACCCGGACGCCCCCCCTCCCCCCCCTTTTCTGTATTCGGAATATGGCGATGCGGACGGCGACGGTTTGCCAAACTGGTTCGAAATGCTCTGGTTCGGGAAATTCCCCGACATGACGACCGCCACCGTCGCCGACCCGGACGCCGATCCCGACGGCGACGGTTTTTCCAACCTCGAAGAATATAAAAACCGGACCAACCCGACATCGCCGGAAAAAAAGGACGCGCCTCGCCAATAACCTTTCATCCCCCTGTTCTTCAGTCGTTATTTTATGCAGCACTTCATTGTCAGCAAGGACGCCAGGGCGTATCAGGCATGGCCCGACGTGGCCCGGACCGGCGAGCGACTGGTTTGCATTTATGCCGAATGCACGCATCACGGTAACCGCGAATGGACGCGCATCTCGTATCGCCTCTCCGACGACCGCGGGCGGACGTGGAGCGCTCCCGGATTTCTGACGCCCGGCAATCTGCAAAGCCGCACCGGTTACTTCTGGAATTGCCCGCGTGTGATTGCGCTTGCCGACGGGCGGCTCGTCGCGGTGTGCGAGCGCCTCGAATCGGAAAAGCCCGGCGCCGCGCAACCCGTTTTTATCTGGTTCAGCGAGGACCGCGGCGAGACATGGCGCGGCCCTTTCGCGACGCCCGTTTCCGGCATTTGTCCCGATCGTCTCGTCGTTTCGTATCACGGAAGCGACGACATCAACAGTAATAACACAGGGAGGGGGGGGGGGAGGGGGAGGAGGGAGCGCTGGCATCTTGCCACGCACCGCCTTCGTACGGTGACCGAAGCCGACGAGGCAACCGGAACGGCGATGCCCGGCGCTGGCGATGTGTGGGAGGAGCGGACATGGTTTTCCGATGACAACGGAGCGACGTGGCAAGGCCCGTTTATCATCGCCGCATCGCAAACACTACGCCTTTGCGAAGGCACCCTGTTCCCGTTGCCGACTGGCGAACTGGTTTGCCTGATGCGCGAGAATTCGGGACGCGGGCTTGACGCGTTCAAGGCGGTCAGCCGCGACGGCGGGCGGACGTGGTCGATGGTAACTGAATTTCCGATACCCGGCTGCCATCGTCCGGTTGGCGGAGTTTTGCGGAGCGGAAACATAATGGTGACATTTCGTCTGAGCCAGGGAGGCAAGGGTTGGCTCGGCTGGTGGACGCAGAATTTTTGCCTTGCCTGGACGACTGCCGAATCCTGTCTGGCGTCTGTTCGTGAGGAAGCCTGCACGAGGATCATGCCGATTGCCTACGATCGCAGTCCGCACGCCGACACAGGTTATTCCGGTTGGGTGCAATTTCCGGACGGCGAGATTTACATCGTGTATTATCTGGTGGACGACCACGGCCTAGGCCACATCCGCGGCTGTTCGCTTCGGGAGGCCGAAATCGTGCTGCCGGATAAACGCTCCGTTCAGCCGGACCTTTCCCCGCAGAGGGAAAAGTAGTCCTTCGTGTCCTTGCCCTGTGTCCGCGCTCTGCGCCCTCTGTATCCGGAATCAATTTTCAGAACCGCCCTCCGGTTTTCGGGATGCCAGCGCCAGCAAGAGCGCCGCGCCGCCTGCAAGGATCGTCCAGGTGGCGGACTCGGGGACCGCCACCGCCGCGATGTTCAGCAAGCCGGTGCTTTCCGAAAACGTGAAGGCCAGTCCGCCGATGTCTCCGCTCCAGGTGCCGGCGGCACTGTCGCGCACCAGCGCCTTCGCGGAAGCGAGACCGGTGATCGAAATCGAGTCAGGCACTCCGCTGACAGAGGTGTCGAAAAACAGGTAGTCGCCGATGCCGGCAGGTTGTGAAAAATTGAATACGAACGTCATGCCCGTTGTCAGTGCCGCGCCGCCGGTTACGGCTCCGAAAGAAGCCAGGCTGGCGACATCAAGGGTGAGAGCCGGAGCCTTCACTTGCTGGCCATTGGCGGCGAACGTCGCACCGGACGCCACCCGGACACCTCCCGCGGCTTCGAGCCCGGAAACGGCACGGAGTATCCCGCTTTCGACTACAAGCTGGCCGAGCGCGCGGTCCGACCGGATTTGCCCCGTCGCCCCGGCGCCGCCCGCATAGACAAAGGCGGAGGTGGCGTCGATGGTGCCTCCGGAACCGAGGGAACTGGTCGCGTCGTTGCCCGACGTGGCAACCAGCGTGGCGCCTGCGCCGATGGAGACGGTGACGCCGTCACCGCCGAGATTGAACGCCCCGGCCCGGATCGTGCCGCCGCTGCCGCCGCCGCTCTCCAGGTGCCAGTGTGCAAAAACGTTCGCATTGGCGCGATTGGGCGTCCAGTGGCTGGTGTTAGCGGTGAGGTCGAGCGTGTGGCCGGCGGTGTCGATCGTGTAGTGGACAGTGGTGCCGGCGGATGCGGAGCCGGCGCCGTCGGCGAAGGGCAATGCGGATCCGCTTTTCAACGTCAGGTCGCTGCCCATCAGGAGCGTAGTTGTTTTGTCAGCCACGGACTGGGTAAAGCTGATACGCCCGATGTTTTGTCCTGTCGCCGCCACCGTGACCGTGGTGACCGAATCGCCGCTCTTGCGGAGCAGGATGTTGTCGAGCGCGATGGCACTCGCGAGGGTCTGCGCGGCAGCCCGGCCAAGCGTGAACTGGATGCCGGCGTCAAGGGAACTGCCCGCGCCGATGGTGTTGGTGGCTCCGTTCAGCCAGATCGTCTTGCCGCCGCCGCCATCCACGTTGACGAGGCGGCCACCGGTCATCGTGAAATCGCCGCCAATCGTGGTCCGCACATCCGTGATGTATGCCTGGCCGTCGCCGGCGGTGTAAGAGCTGGCGACGCCAAAGTTCATGACGCCCGATGCAATGGCGAGGTCTCCGTTGAAGTTGTAGGTGACGGAACTGTTGGTGCTTGTCCTGACTCCCTGTTGCAGGTTGATCGCGCCGCCATCGAGCATCACGTTTCCGCGATTGAGGAGTACGGCCACATTGGTGTTTGCATACACGTAACCGCCGAGGTCGAGCGCGCCGCCTTGCCGGATGGTCAATGTCTGCACGGGAGCGTCCGCGCGGCCGACCGCAAACGAGAGTGTCTGCGTTGCAACCGTGCCGCCGTCGAGTCCGGCATTGCCGAGCAAAAGCCTGGCCGCGCCGCCGCCGCTCGCCTCCAGCGTGACGGCGTTGCCGACTTCGTAGTTGTTTTTCAGGACAGACAGGCGGTTGGTCGCCGCCGATGTCTGCGCGAACCACAGGTGGCTCACCGGGTCGCCGGTGGCATCGGACGGGATGACGATCTCCCGGTCCGTTGTCGTGTCGCCCAGCAAAACGCCGACGTTGCCTTGCGGCGCGTTGTCCGTGGCGACCGGCTGGCTGGTGGCATCGGTCTTGACCGACCAGTTCGTGGCGTCGCTCCATGAGGCCGGTGCGCCGGTGGTCGTCGCGCCGGTCCATTCGTAGAGGGGTTGCTGATAATTGACCTGGGCCGGGAGCAGCGGCGGCAACGTCAAGGCGATGACTGATGCCAGCGCCTGGATAACAGATTTATGGATACATGGTGTTTTCATTTTTGGTGTTGTTTTCATGTCTGGTGTTCCTGGAGAGAGAGGAGAGGCGGCGGGGGGGGGGGGGGAGGGAGGAGCCGGGGAAAGTTCGAGGCGGGCGGTTATTTGTTTCACCCTTGCGCGTCGAGTTTCCCGACCCCCCAGTCGAAGAAGAGGGCGGTGTTGGCGTTGCCATGCGCGGGTGTCGGCGAGAATGCGGAAATATCGCCGCCGGGCGCGGCGTTGTTCGGGGGAATCTTTTGCGTGCAATCAACCACCGCCCAAAGGCGCGAGGGCGGGATGCCAACGTTATAAACATCCGGAAGGGCGCGTGAGTTGTCCTTGGCGGGTGGATACCCGAAGGGGCGGTAAATGTCGCCCGTCACGCCGTCCGAACGCCCCGTGTCGGTGTCCGATCCGGTCTCCCTGTCGATATACATGCACATGAAATACGTGGCGGTGCCCGATGTGTATTTCGAGGCCAGGAGCGGGCATGCCCAAAGGTCGCTGCGGGTCAGTTCGTTCGTGACGGGAAAACCGGCCCACGGCGCGAGCCATTCGTGAAGCGAACCGTTGTTGGTAATAGCGGGGTCATCGAGGTTGCGCGCCCGCCATTGCACAAGACCCGGGACATCGATGTTGGGAGCACCTTGCCGTCCGTAGAGACCGCCGGGGAGCCGGCCCCGGTGGTCTTCGGCGAAGAGGTTGATCGCCACGCCAATCGTGCGCAGGTTGCTGACGCATTTCACTCCTTTCGCCGCCTCGCGGACTTTTCCAACGGTCGGGATAATGATTGCCGCCAGGATGCCGATTATGGCGATCACGGTCAGCAGCTCTATCAGCGTGAACGCATGGCGAGGATGGCCGGCGGGGCGGATTCGGGTGATTTCTGTTTTCATGGCAAGTGTTCCGGTGGTGGTG
>JAISAX010000685.1 GCA_031266495.1 Opitutaceae bacterium | reverse complement strand
GGGAAACATTCCTCCAAAGCCTGTTTTTCGACCGCTAACCGCCTGCCAACCAACAAAGAAAGAAGAAAAACCATGAGTACATCATATTTATATAAGGACAAGGCAAGCGCATGCCTGCGCAAGCGGGCATTGCTGGCGATCCCGGTAGCGGGATTGTTGATCGGGCCGGGGGCCGCGACGGTGGCCTATGGCGACGGCGACCCGCTGGTGACAATTTCGCTGACGCCGTCCATCGCGCCGAACAGCGTGCCGGACGACGCCGTGATGACATCGGACGGCACGACGGGCTACGGCGTGGTTCCCTACGAATACCGGATCGGCACAACCGAGGTGACGAACAACCAGTACGTGACATTTCTCAACGCGGTGGACAGCGACGGAGCGAATGCTCTCGGGCTGTTTAACACGACGAACAGTGTTTACTATGGCATCACATGGAACGGCACTTCGGGTGAATACGAGGTGAAGACGGATTATGGCCAGAAGCCGATGGTCTTTGTCTCGATTTACAATGCGATGAGGTTCACGAACTGGCTGACGAACGGGGCGACCGCCGAAGCGTCCACGGAGACGGGTGTGTATAACCTGCTCGGCGGAACGGCGACTCCGGAAAACCCGAAGGTAGGGCGCGACCTGACGGGGCTGAGCGGGACAGTGTTCGCGATAGCGAGCGAAAACGAATGGTACAAGGCCGCGTATTGGAAAGGCACGGACAATGTCGGCGAGGATAATTACTACACCTACGCCGGAAGCGACGACCTCGACGCAGTGAATGCGAATTACAATAACGACACCGGAAGCGCTTCCGACCTGCGAGATGTCGCCGGTGGACTGATTTCGGCGAGCGGAACGTTTGACCAGAGCGGAAACGTATGGGAATGGAACGACATGCTGGTCACTACATGGAACGACACGGACCTTGGTGAACTTAATGTCCGTGGTTTGCGTGGCGGTGCGTTCAACTACGGCGGAGAGAACTCCTCCTCTTTGTGGCGCAGCTACTCCCAGCGCGTCGAGGACGGGAGCAGGCACATCGGATTTCGTGTGGTGTCGTTGACCATCCTTGCGGCCGTGCCTGAACCGGGAACGTATGCGGCCGCGATGGGACTGATGATATTGATAACGGGAGTGTGGATACGCAGGGGCCGCCGCACCCGTTAGACATTCACCCTGTTACCTGAAGGTACGCCCGCCGGAGGCAGGGGCTTCGCAAGCGAAGCCCGCGCCAGGCGTCACAAAACGGACGTCGCAAACAAAGCCCTGGCATGGGGCGGGATACCGCGTACCATCCGTTACAAAAACCGGCTCACATCCGGGATCATTTTTATTCGCTGCCCGCCGGCGCGGCGTTCGAAATACGGGTCGATTTCGGGCAAGTCCATGATGCCATCATCGTCCACGTTGCCGGCGGCCTCCTTTTTCTTCGCGGCGCGCCTCGCCCTTTTCCCGGCTTTGCCGGACGACGCAAAACCATCGCCCACCTTGCCGTCACCATCGCCGCCCTCCTCGCCGTCCTCCGTGCCAAATTCCACGCCTTCGAGCGAGAAGCCAGCCCACACGTCGGCATCAAACACATGCGACATCCGCCGGGCCTCGGCTTCCAGAACGAGCGCCGGATTGCGCACCCGCCCCCCCTTCACCAGCTCGAACAGGCACGGGTAATACTGGTCGCGATAGCGCGCCTGGAAATCCGACAACCACTTGTTGGCCACGCCTTCGCGCCGGTGCAGCAGCGTCACATCCGAAAAATGGATGCACGCGTCGAACCACGCGAGCAGCTCCGCGTGCCGCTCCGCAAACTGGCAGTTGACCACCGTGATCACCCGCGCCACCTCCAGTCCGGCCGCCCGGCTCCACGGCACGAGCGCCTCGAGCTGGTCCACCGGATTGCTCCGTCCGTCGGTCAGGAAAAACACATGCGTCGCCCCCGGCGGCACCTGCGCATCGATCGTGCCCGCCTCCAGCCGCCAGCAGCCTGTCGCCGCCACCCCGGCGAGCGCCTCGCCTGCCGCCCCCTCGCCTGCCGACGACAACAGGACCGCGCAATCCTCCTCGCCCAGGCCACCGGTCACGAGATCGGCGATCACCTCGCGGCGCCCCGAACCGGCCGCGCCGAGAATGATGTAGAGAAGAGGTTTTCCTGGTGATTTCAGACCGGACGCAGATTCCATACGGCAGACCTCAAACAAATTTCCGGAATCCTGAATCCCAAAATGCGGCACTCGACAAATCCGCCGTCGCGGGGTGGACTGCCGCGTTCCCGTTCATGTCATGAAAAAACCGTCACAGGCCCGCTCGCTCTGGATCGCCGTCGGCCTCGCCTTCGGGCTGCTGATCGCGGCCTGGTGCCTGTTTTTCGTCATCGCCTCGCGCAACCGGGTGCAGGAAGTGCCCGTGCACGCGCCGTGAATCGCCCGTTTCCAACTGCCAGCCACAACCCGTCCCCTCCATGCCCAAACAAAACACCCCGCCCGACACTTCCGGCCTGCCCGCCTTCGACGCCGCCATCGACCGGGTGCTCGCCGGCGACAACATCGTGTGGCACGTCGATAGCATATCCCAGTACCAGGCCTTCGTCACGCCCTTCGCCGAAGCCGCCGCGCGCGACCGGCGCCGGCTTTTTTACTTCCGTTTCGCCCGCCACCCGCGCCTCCTGCCCGAAGACTTCCCGTGCGAGGCGATCACGCTCCGGCCCGAGGACGGTTTCGAGGTATTCATACACAGGATACGACGGGTCGCCGGCGAGGCCGGGCTCGCGGCCTACTACATCTTCGACTGCCTTTCCGATCTCGCCACCGACTGGTATTCCGACGCCATGCTGGGCAACTTCTTCATGCTCACCTGCCCCTACCTGTTCGAGCTGGAGACCATCGCGTATTTCGGCCTCCTGCGCCGCCGCCACTCGCGCGACGCCACCGAGCCGGTCATCGCCACCACGCAGCTCTTTCTCGACGTCTTCGGCTACGGCGACCGCCTCTACGTCCGCCCGCTCAAGACTCAGTTTCGCGACTCGCCCACCATCCATTTTCTCCACCTCCGGGGCGCGGATGATTCGTTCGAGGTCGTCCGCTCCAGCGCCGAAATCGCCCGCGCGCTCCTGCACGCCGGGCCCAACTGGGCGGCATCCGAAGTGTATGGCGGCGAAGTCTGGCACCGGGCCGAGGAGATGGTCGTCGGCGCCCGCCCCGCCGCCGACCCGGAAGCCACCGGCATCGCCGGCGACGATCACCCCGAAGTGTGGCGCCAGCTCGTGCGCATGATGATCACGCGCGACGAGGCCATCATGCCGCTCGTCAGCCGCTACCTCGGCCTCCGCGACCTGCTCGCCGTCCGCCGCCGCCTCGTCGGCACCGGGCTCATCGGCGGCAAGACGGCGGGCATGCTCGTCGCCCGCAACATCATCGTCCGCGATCATCCGGCACTCGCGCGCAAGCTGGAAGAGCACGACTCGTTCTACGTCGGCTCCGACGTGTTTTACACCTTCCTCGTCCGCAACGGGCTCTGGCCCGACCGCGAACGCCAGTGCGACCCGGCCACGTTTCTCGACGGCGTGGAGGAGGCGTGCGAAAAAATCCGCGCCGGCACCTTTCCCGACTACGTGCTCCGGCAGTTCGAGGCGCTGCTCGACTATTTCGGGCAATACCCGCTCATCGTGCGCTCCTCCTCGTTATTGGAAGACAACTACGGACGCGCCTTCGCCGGCAAGTACGAGAGCGTGTTCTGCGCCAACCAGGGCACGCGCGAGGAGCGCCTGCGCGCCTTTCTCGACGCCGTGCGCACGGTTTACGCCAGCACGATGAGCCGCGAGGCGCTCAGCTACCGCGAGCGTCATGGCCTGCTCCAGCGCGACGAGCAGATGGCGCTGCTCGTCATGCGCGTCACCGGCTCGATCCAGGGCGAGTATTTTTATCCGCACCTGGCCGGGGTCGGTTTTTCGTGGAACCCGTTTGCGTGGCACCCCTCGATCGATCCGGAGGCCGGCGTGGTGCGGCTCGTGTTCGGGCTCGGCACGCGCGCCGTCGATCGCGTGGACGACGATTACACGCGCGTCGTCGCCCTCAACGCCCCGTTGCGCCGGCCCGAGGCCGATTTCGACGAGATTTTCCGCCACTCGCAACGTCGCGTCGATGTCATCGACCTCGCCGCCGACCGGCTCGCCTCGCACGATTTCGGGACCGTGCTCGCCCGCGCTGCCGACGTGCCCGTGGAACTGCTCACCACCCGCGACGACGATGTTTCCGACCGCACCGGTCGCGAAGTCCGCGTGCTCACGCTCGAACCGCTGCTGGCCGACGCCTCGCCGGGCGGCTTCGTCGCCGACATGCGCGCCCTGCTCGGCACGCTCGAAGCCGCCTACGGACGCCCCGTGGATGTGGAGTTCGCGGTCAATTTCGAGGCTGCCGGCGCCGACGCTGGCGCCCCGGCTCCCGTCGATGCTCCGCCTTCGTCCTGGTGCATTCATTTGCTGCAATGCCGTCCACTCCAGGTCCAGGGCACGCACGATCCCGAGGTGCCCGAGGTGCGCCTGCCGCCGGAAGATATCCTGTTGCAGGCGCGCGGCGCGGTTGTCGGGCACAGCCGGGTGCGGCGCATCGACTGGATCATCCGGGTGCTGCCGGAGATTTACGCCACGCTCGGCGAGCAGGACCGGCACGCGGTGGCGCGCGCCGTCGGAAAGGCCAATCGCGCCCTTGCGGACCAGGGCGGCGCGATCATGGCGATGGGTCCGGGCCGCTGGGGCACGCACATGGCCTCGCTCGGGGTGCCGGTGCGGTTTTCTGAAATCAACCACGTATCCGTCATCTGCGAACTCGCGATAATGCACGCCGACCTCACGCCCGACATCGCGCTCGGCACGCACTTTTTCGGCGAGATGGTCGAGATGAACATGCTGTGTTTCGCGCTGTTTCCCGGGCGCGAGGGCAACCGCCTCGACTCCGCCGCGCTGGATGCCGTGCCCGACCATTTTGAAAAACTGGCAGGCAACCCGGCGGCGGCCAGGCACGCCGTGCGCATCGTGCGCGCCACCGATCTCGCCCCGGCAAACGCGGCGGAGCCGGGGGGCGAGGGCCTGTGGCTCATCGCCAACGCCCCCGCGCAGGAGGTGACGGTAAGCCGGCGGAAGCCCGCATCCAATGAAGGGAGAATCTGAAAATTCTTTTTTACCGCGGAGGATGCGAAGGACGCGAAGAGGAGATTATTATCATCTCATCTGAAGGTACGCGGTTCGGACGTAGGGAATCGTGCACAAATAACCTGTTCAGTTTTGACAAAGAGAATGTGAGGAATTCGGGAAAAGCTGGAAAGTCGTTTGGACCTCCGTGACCTGTGTAACAATTGAACAGGTTATTTCCTTACAATTCCTTACCTTGATTCAGTGTTCAGTGTTTGTCTGTTCTCCGGATGAAACATCGCATCTCCCACCACTTTCAATTACCCCCCCCCCCCCCGCTGCGGGAGCGGAACTTCGCGGTTGAGATTCATCCCGAGGCCGGACACGTTTCCGCAGCCAGCATCGCCAGCAACGCCAATGTCGAGCCCAGCCGTCATCAACCCGAATCCATTTTCAAACCAGACCC
>JAISAX010000648.1 GCA_031266495.1 Opitutaceae bacterium | reverse complement strand
GCCGGAGTGTTGCCGGAAACGTCGGGCGAGCGGCGGCCGGCGGGCACCACGTTGATGCCCTCGCCGTCCGAATCCTGCCCGTTGCGGAGGAACGCGAAGCGGTTGATCGTCCGGGTGGAGGCCCGTTTTTCGATGAACGGCTCCTGGTGTTTCACGAGAGGAGCGGCGTTGCGGATACTGTCCTGAAAACGGTTGGGGCGGTCGGGATTGGTGGGAAAAAGCCGGTTCGTCTGGATGCGGGCGCGCTGGCCGTCGAGGCGGCTCGTCCGCTCGGCCGCGCGCGCTCGCTCGGCGGGTTTCGTATCGAGGGGAGACGTTTTGCGCGGGATGATCTTTTTTTCCCGCGTTTCCGTCATGTTGACCGGGGCGCGTTTTTCGCCGACGGCGGCTCCGTTTTTTTGTTCGAAGCGGTCGGGGGGGGGGGGGGGGCGTAGCGGGGGGACTGCAGGTTGTGGGCCGGCTTTTTTTGTTTAACCCCGGGAGTGACCGTCGTGTCGGGGGAACCGGGCGCAAGGCGCTCGCTGGTCCTGGCCGGATCAAACGTGTTCGTTCCCTGGGCCGGCATCGGCACACTTCCGCAGGTGAGGAAGACAGCGACGAAAAGGGGCGGCACGACTTTCATGCCCTCCATGCCATGCCGACGGCGGACCGGAGCAAGTCTAAACTCCGGGCAACCGGGTAACGATGCGTCCCGCCACCCCGGTTCACTCCGGCTCGGCGGTTCCCTCCACGACCTGGCCACGCGCCTCCGGCACTTCGCGGAAAAAACCGGCGAGGGCCGCCGAGAGGTGTTCGGCGTAGCGGAAATGCGCGCCCATACCCGTGCGCAATTCCGCCTCGTAGATAAACTTGTCGGCATGCGTGCCGTGTTCGAAGGGCGTCTGGGCGCCGAGCAGCAACGAATAAACATACGCCGGCGAACCGCGTTGCAGGAGTTCCCGGACAAGCGCGGCCTGCTCTTCGAGCAACACGCGATGCGGAGCGGGATCGACTTCCGGCGGCAGGTAAAACCCGGCCTGGATCAACGGCGTGTAGCGGCAGCCGGTGCGATGGCGGTTGAGGTCGCGCAGCTCGGCGATGGCGAGGTTGTTCCAGGCAAAAGTCACGCGCATGCGGCGGGTGGCCGTGCCCTGCGCGCCGTAGCGGTTGGCGCGATAACGGAGCGCCTCGACCACCGGCTGCGCCCCGGCAAGGAACGGCGGCGTGGCGCGATCAACGTGCACCCAGGTCTCGTCCGCCAGCGGCGCGGTCGAGAGCCGTTCGAGGCCGAGGCGCAGCGAAGTCGCCAGCTCCTGCGCCGCCTGGGCCTCGTGCGAGGCATCCGCCTGGCTGTGCCGCGTGAGGCGCGGAGACTGTTTTTGCAATTCGGCCCGGAGCAGACCAGCCGCCGCGCGGGCCTCGGGATGCGGAAGCGAGGCAAGCTGCCTGACGGTCCAGGCCCACATCCGCGACGTCTGGACAAGGGCAAGATTGGTGCGCGTGGCGAAGGGGATAAAATAGCGGGAGCGATCGAGAGCGTAATTTTTGCGGATCCGCGTGACCACCGCCGGCTTCGCCCCCTCGGGAATGCGCACGCGGTGCGGCTCGGTTTCGCCGAGAGCATCGAGCCGGGCATACTCGGCCTGATACGCCCCAAAAGCCCGCCCCATGACCTCGCTCCAGCGCGAAACCAGATCGGCCGGGATTCCGATCACCGCAGGGTCGGGCAGGCTGGAAGGCGCCAGCGTGATATACCGGGTGGACGACTCCTGCCCATCCGCCATCTGGGCGATTTCGAACAACTTGTAAGCAAGCCACATTGACACATCGTCGAGCGCGATGGCGATGCCGCCGGTCAGCCCGCCGATCGAGGCATGTCCGTAATCCACAAATTTCAGGATGCGATCGATCGAGGCATCCGGATTGGCCAGATCGACCCTGGAAAGGATGGCATCCAGCCCCTCGTTCGACCGGGAATAGCGGGCCAGCACCGAGGCAAGCAGTTCGGGAGTGACCCTGGGGAGGTCGGCGGCGGAGGGCGGCGGGACAAGAGCGAGGCCAGTGATGCGCATGGTTTTGATGACTATATCCAGTCCGGGTCCGATGCCCGCAAAAACCCGAACCGGGCGCAAGCGCACAACGCAGGGGCGCACAACGCAGGGGCGCCAACGCAGGGGCGCACGCTCCTGCGTTGACCTCACTTTCTCAATTACACTCCGGTTTCGCCCCGGCTGCGTTGATCCGGCTGCGTTGCGCGGTTGACAACCGCCAGAAAATGCGTGTTTGGTCTTCCCCTTTTTCAAATGGACACCACTGAAGAACAACAGACCCAACGCAGCCTCACTCCGCCGGAGTTTCCATTCACCGCTCCGCAGATGATGAGCCGTTACGTGACCGATACGGGCAAGATCCTTCCCCGCAAATACACCGGTCTCCCGGCCAAGCACCAGCGCGCCGTCACCCGGACCCTGAAACGTTCGCGCAATCTGCTCCTCGCCCGGTAAAAACCGCCGGACGCGTCGTCAGGAAATCCAGGTTTCCAGAGGCCGGAGGTTTCTCCCTCCGGCTTTTTTCTTGTCCTCTGTTTTCCTGTCATGGGGGAAAAAAAACCATCCACATCCATCCGGGCAAAGAGCGGTACGGGCGGCCGGAGCAAATCCCCCGGAATCGCCCGCCTCACCCGCATTTATCGGCCGACGGAAACAAACCTGAAAAACCTGGCGAGAGTCCTCGCCCGGGGGGGCTTGGTCGCTGTCCCCTCCGAAACGGTTTACGGCCTGGCCGCCGATGCGCTCGACAGCCAGGCCTGCGAGGCAATTTTCAAGGCCAAGGGCCGTCCCCGCAACGATCCTCTGATTGTGCACATCGCCAGCCTGCGGCAACTCCACCAGGTGGCCGAGCCATCGGGCGCGGCCCTGGCGTTGGCCAGGGCATTCTGGCCAGGCCCCCTGACGCTGGTGCTGCCGAAGCGCCCGGCCGTGCCGGATATCGTTACTGCCGGATTGTCCAGCGTCGCGGTCCGCATGCCTGCCCATCCCGTTTTCCGGAAAATTATCCGTCTGAGCGGACGTCCGCTGGCAGCGCCCAGCGCCAATCCCTTCGGCTACATCAGCCCCACGACCGCGCAACACGTGAAACAGGGGCTGGACGGACGAATCCCGCACATCATTGATGGCGGCGCCTGCGAGGTCGGTGTCGAATCCACGATCATCGATCTGCGAAACCCGGATCGCCCGCTCCTTCTTCGGGCCGGTGGCCTGCCATCCGAACGCATCAGCCACGTACTG
>JAISAX010000537.1 GCA_031266495.1 Opitutaceae bacterium | reverse complement strand
CGTGCCGCCGGCCGGGTGGGTGTGCGGGGGGGGTGGGGGGGGGGGGGGGGGGGGCGAGGGGAGATGTTACGGGTGAAAGGTAATCAAGAGCTTGCCGCCGCGCGGGAGTTGCAGGCGGTGGTGAAGAGCGGCGGGATTGGCGGCATTGAGCGCGGGCGATTGCGTGAGCGCGCTCGCAGACAATGGCTCGCCGTCGAGATGAACGGTGACGACACGTCCGGGGGCGGCAAATTCGAGCACAAAGGGGGCGGGATGCACGAGTTCGACCGTGAGTTTCTTTTCGGGTTGAATCCAGTCACTGGATACGAATCGAGCCGGTTCCCAGTTGATGAGCGAGACACCGGTGTCGTGGCCGCTCCATGCGCCGATCATGCCGCCCGCGTCGTATTTCGGCGTGTCGCGTTTGAGGTGTTTTAACCAGATGGCAACGTCCTCGCTGATCTTTTGGGCAGGCCAGTCGGGGAGATAGCAGCGGGCCGCAATGTGGGTCGCCGTGCGCGAGGGGTTTTTGGGCATCTTGCGCCAGTCGGGGAAGCAGGTGTCCATGAAGACGGCCTGGAAATCCTTCATGAAATCGGCTCCGAGAGCATTGAAATAGAAGGCGAACATTTCGGGCATTTCGCCGGTCCACGAGAGGCACATGGCGATGTGGTCAAGACCACCGGCGGAATTTGTCCTGGCGGCCTCGATGCAGGGGCCGTCCTCGGCAAAGCCGGCTCCGTAGAGGTTGGGAAATTTTTTCTCCGGGTCGAGGTAGCGGGCGAAGTTGAAGCGGAGCGCGGTGGAGGCCGCGAGTTTTGCGCGGAGGTAGGCGATGCGTTCAAGGTCGTCGGTTTTGCCCAAAACCCCGGCCATGCGTTCCATCGCGGCGACGCCGGCGTAAGCGATGGTGTCCATGTCAATGGAGCCGTATTTGCTGGCCTCGCGCGAGGTGGTTTGCGGGATTGCCCAGTCGTTGAGAACCTCGAAGATGCGCAGGGTGTCCATGATGCGTGGCCAGAGTTTTTCAACCAGCGCCCAGTCGCCGCTGTATTTGGCGTAGAGACAGGTCGAATACGCGGCTTGTCCGACGTTGGAATTGGGGTCTCCGAACATGGCGGGCAGCGCGGTGCGGTCACGCCAGCCGCGCACATAATAGGGTGCGCCGGTGAAGCGTTCGTAGCGGGGAATCCACGACGAGGGTTCATACATGCGCACGACAAGCGGGCGGGCGATTTCCAGCAACTCGTTGCGGGCTTGCCCGGACAAGAATCCGCCGCCGAGGAGTCCGTGAGCCCAACGCTTGAAGTAGGGGATTTTCCACGGATGGTTGTTGGCGTAGGCGCGTGGTTCTGCGGTCGCGACGGCATGAATTTCGGTTTCAACTGCCTTGATTGTATCGGAAAATTCGATGCGGCGCGGGAATGCGGCGTGGGGCGCGGCGAAACGGGGCAGTTCGTAAGCGAGCGTGTTACCGTTTTGCCAGCGCCAGGGGCCGATCTGGGTCTTGACTTCGCGGACAGCCTCTTGCCCCGAGGCGCCGCCCGGGATGCCTGGCCAGCCACGCGAATCCCGGCCCCAACTGTAAATCGGCGGGATGGGGGCGTAGTCGGGTGCCTGCCAATCGGCGCGTCCCCAACGTTCGTATTTGAACTCGTTGACGATGCGAACGGTGTCCGTGCCGACCTTGTAATATTCGCGGCAGTCCACCGGATAGGCGCGGAGGAAGCGGGTGAGGAGGCGGGCGCGTTCAGTGAGCGCCGTGGCGTCCCGGTTGTCGTTGAGCAGGCCGTGGAAGGCGGTGCTGACGCCCCAGCGTCCGGGCGGCAGGCGGAGGCCGGAGGGTGTCCATTGAACAGGATCGCGGGCGTCGGAGGTGAAGAGCACGGCCACGGCCTTGTCGCCAAAGAAGGTCGGGGAGGGTTTTTTGCCGCCGATGCCCCAGATGCCCACGAACCAGGGTTCGCGAAGGTCGCGGATATCTTGCGGCTTGTTGAGAAGCCCCTGGCTGGTGAGGATGGCGGTGGGGCCGATGCGGGGAATTTTGCCGGAGCCGGATTTGGAGGAGAGAGTCTGGAAGCGGTCTTCGTCCTCGTCGGGCGCGCCGCTGCGGACGGGGAGATTGCCGCCGCCGCGCGAACCGAGGTTGAGCGGGCGGGGTGAATCGACGAGAAATCCGGGGACAAGGATGCCGTAGGTGTAGTGGAGGGTGTCGTTTTCGACCTTCAGGTCCATTTTCATGGTGGTCCAGTTGACCTCGATTTTTCGGGAATCCGCGTAGCTCTGGCGGGCCTGGGTTTTCCATTGTCCGTCGCCGCGTCCGGTGGAGTCGGCGATCTGGCCGTCGGCATGGAAATCGAAATCCTGGCGGCGGTTGCGCTGGCTCGCATTGCCCGTGTAGGCGCGAAACCATGACGCGGCGACCAGTTCGGTGAGAAGCCCGTTGTAGGCGGTATTCCCGAAGCGTCCGGCGGTATTGTAACTGTGGCCTTCGCGATACGTTTCGCCGTTGATTTGGCGGGTGGGGAAGTCGATGGGCGGGAGCGGTTCCCATCGGGCTTCGGGGAGCGGAGCCTGAAGCGGAGTGATGCTTTTGATTTCGAGCGCGATAGCGGGGGCCGTGCTGCTCGTCACGGAAAGCGTATCCAGATATTGGGGACGGGGAGGCAGGTCATAGGGTCGGGATTCGGTGAGTTTGCCAAGGTCGATGGTGTAGTCGTGCGTGCCTGCCTGAAGGTCGAGCGCGGGGTAATCGTAGAGGATACGTCCGTCAATGGAGGCCGTCAGTTTTCCCTGTGTGCGAACCGGTGAGGTGATGCTGGCGCGAAGGGTGGTCTGGTGGGATTGCAGCGGAGTTTCGAGCAGTGACCATTCGGCGGTCTTGCCAGGGACAGGTATCAGGGCGGCGCAAAGGCAGAGTGCCGCACGGGTGGCGGTCAATGTGTCAGGCCGAAGGCATGACAGGATGGAACGGGGACGGGGTGTCATGATCATGAACAGGAGATGGAGCCAAGGGGGGGGGGGGGAGGGGCG
This sequence comes from Opitutaceae bacterium, assembly GCA_031266495.1. The sequence goes on along the minus strand of JAISAX010000537.1, from coordinate 1,994 downwards.
CGTCGCGTCACGAACGCCGGGAACGGTGTTTGCAGAGAACAACGGCGAGGCCAGCCAGACCGAGGAGCGCGGAGATCGTCGCGGGTTCGGGAACGTTGGGGTTGGATGCCATTACCGGCGAAAACAGTGCCGAGAACTTGGGCGCGCCAGCCGCTTGCGCGTGCCAGCCGCTCGAGGAGACCAGCCAGCGCTCGATGCCGGTAAGGGTCACCGAGTTGCTGAAGCCGTATCCATAGGGGGCCGGTTCATCAACCGATATGTTGGTGGTAACCGCTTTGCTATTCAGAAAATAATAGGATTTTCCCGCTTCCAGAATTACTTCGGTCGAGAAGGAGTAGACTCCGTTGGCATACGTGCCGCTCCTGGCGATCAAGCCGGTGGTCTCACTGTTGACATCTGTCGCACTCTTGTCCGCCGGGTCGAACAGCGTGGCGTCGAAAATCGAAATATAGCCTCGCCCAGTGGCATTGGCACCTGAACCAAACGTGGACAACCACGTGAAGGAGGTCAGTTGCCAAGCCGACTGGCCGGGATCCGTGATAGCGGGCAGGGTGAGCTTCACGCCCGGGGTTGAGGTCCCGTTGCTGGTGCCAGCGGTGTAGCTCATGCTGACAGAGTCGGCCTGAGCGGGGACGGAAACGAGAAACGTGACAAGGCCGAGCAGGAGGACGGCGGCGCACGGGGTTTTACGGTTTATTTTTGATGTCGGGTTCATGGCAGGGTGAGTTTGGGTTTCTGACGGAGAAATCTGGATACTTGGCAGGAGGGCGAGGTCAGGGTTTTTCGCCGCCGTCCGCTATGCGCTGGACCAGTTTGGCGGCGATGTCCGAAATGGATACGTCGATGTAGTCGGCGTCGAAATTGCAGTAATACCCCAGTTCCACGTTGCGGTGGAAAAGAACAAAAAGGTCTTGGGGGATCTTGATTCCTGATTCCAGGATGGCCTGGATCGCGCCCTGGACCGTGTTGTCCGGATAAACGATCAAGGCATCCGGACGGCGTTTGGCGGAGAGCAGCTCCCTGGTGGTGCGGTATCCGATTTCCCCCCACCCATGCCTGGAGATTTCGCTCTCCCCGATCAGGCGCAGGCGGTCGGGACGAATCGTCACGCCAACGGATTTCAGGCCGGTGACAAGAAAGCTGTCCGCCTCTCTTTTGGGTATGCCCGCCGGGGCAATCATCGCCACGCGCTGGCAGGCCCGCTGCTTCAGCTTTGCCGCGATGCCATCGAAATCGATCAGGGGATCCCGCATCATGCAGATTTTTTTGACGGGGAGACGGTTGAACCAGTTCTGGTCGTAAGATCTGACAATAACTCCTATAACAGTTTGAAGCCGGCTGGAGATGATCGCGTCCTGCAATTCCGGAGGCGGTTTCAGGTGTTCTTCGCCTGGCCGGTAATCGTCATAAAGGACAAATTCGATGCCTTGTCGCTGAAGTCTCGCGCAAAGCAGGTCGCGCAAGGCAAAGGCGAACGACAGGTCGGAAATGGAGAAGGAATCGGGAGCCTTCGACATGTAGATACCGACGCGAAGCACTTCGCCATTTTGGGCGGCGACAAACATTCCCTTCCCTTGGCGTTTGTTCAGGAGTCCGGTGTTGACCAGCGAGTCGGTCGCCAGTTTGACGGAAAAGATGTTCGTTCCCCAGAGTCGGGCGAGTTCCCGTACGGAGGGGAGTTTCTCGCCGGGCTGCAGCGCGCCGGATTCGATTTTCCCCTGAAGGTAGTGCGCAAGCTCCCGATGGATGCCGGCGGTGTCGTTGCGCCGGAAGTCTCTCAGCAATTCAGAGGAGCGTGTTTGGTCCAGATGTCGCATTACAGTTATAACAGTTGAAGTGTTCTTGATGGGGAAGCAAGCACAAAAATGTTTTATCAGCGGGAGCGGGGCATGCTCCCCTTTGCCTGCTGCCTCGGCAAGGCGTCGGGGGGGGGGGGGGGGGAATGGGGGGGCCCCCCCCCCCCCCCGTGGTCCCGGCGGTACAAGAATAACATA
>JAISAX010000508.1 GCA_031266495.1 Opitutaceae bacterium | reverse complement strand
TACGCGCGTTTTTGGTTGGCTGTTTATTGGTGGCAGCATTTCGTGGGCTTCTCAACCGAAGCCCCTACAATAACGCCGTCTGCACAACATCGGGTGTTTGTTCTATTGCGGCGGTTCGCGGCGGTCGAAAGAGGAGGCTTTGTTGTTGGGGTTGGAATAGATGGCGTAGGGGACTTTGTGGACAGAGCCGTCAACACGCACAGTATTGGCGTATTCGCCGCCGTGGTAACCTCGCCGCAGATTGGCGTTGGTTGCGTTCTGGGCGTTGGCGAGAGCGTTTTGTTGATTGCCGCCACGCACATCCGTCGCCACGGCCATGCCGTTGTCGAGGTCGGGCGAGTAGCGGTCGTCCTGCAACAAATACACGTAGTCGCACCAGTTGTACTGAACCCATGAACCGTCCGCTTTTTTGTCCAGGCAACTTTCGCCAGCGGCGCGTCCCGGACAACGGAAGAGCGACGAGCGCGTGGCGTTGGCGACGCTTTTTCCCGCGTAATTGGAGCCGAGGTAGCCTTCATATTGCAACACGCCGAGTCCGGGCGCGGGCGGGACATAGGAACCGCCTTCCCAGATGTTGTGATTTTCGTGACTGGCGGGGTTGATTTTGTCCCACGGCTTTGGGGGGAACCCCTTGTTGTCGGCGCGGTAGGTGGCGACTCCGATGCCGATTTGGCGGAGGTTTGATACGCATTGCGCGGCCCGTGCCGTCTGACGGACTTTGCCGACAACAGGTATGAGGATCGCCGCCAGAATGCCGATGATGGCAATCACGGTAAGGAGTTCGACGAGCGTGAAGGCGAGCGTGAAGGCGGGTGTGAAGGCGGGTGTGAAGGCGGGTGTGGCGGCGGGTGTGGCTGAGAATCTGTTTTTCATTGTCGCGTGTAGTGCGGGCAGTGCGTGTAGTGCCGTTTCGGGTTATTGTTTCGGGTTACTGTTCTGAACTGATGTTACGCGGGCCGAAGGTAGGGGCTTCGCTTGCGAAGCCCGCAAGGACTTGGCATAACTGGAGATACGCCAAGTCCGTCCGGCTGGCGCGGGCTTCGCGAGCGAAGCCCCTACGTGGGATGCCGCGTAACTTCAGTTCTGAAGTTACGCAGGCGGGAGCCGGAGCGGCAGGAATGCCGCCGCTCCGGCTTCGGCTCCGGCTCCTTACTTCAGTTACGGTTTTTGTCCGTAACGGTGCGGTGCGGGTGCAGCACGGCGGCCAGGGCAAGTCCGGCTCCGGCAAGGAGGAGTGTGCTGGTCGAGGGTTCGGGAACGGCGGGCGCCGGCTTGTCGATCAGTTCGTAGGTAATGTTCAGTTGAGGGTAGGCCGGTGAACTGGTGCTATCCACCGACTTGAGCTGGACAACCTTCCGGACGTTATCCGCTCCTTCGTTTGCCAGCTTGAGGAGGAAATTGATCGAAGCATCTCCCGACGCGTAAGCAGTGTTTACCACGCTTGTCAGGTCGGTGCCGCTCCAGGTGTAAAGGGTGTCCGCAGAGCTGTTGGCCAGAACGTCTGTGTGCGCGAGCACTGCCGGATCGTAATCGCCCCCGCCTCCTGCTGTTGTCCATGAAACGGCTCCGGTGCTTCCATCGGTGTGCGCATTGCTCCATGTCGCAGTTGAATCGAAGGAGGTGGTCAGGCGATGGAGGGCGAGTGTGAGGTATGTTTCGGCAGCGGTGGCGTTGTTCTTGTCGAAGGCGATAACCAGGGACACGGAGGTGATGGTGAGTGTCTTGTCCTCCGGGACGGTGATTGCTGGCAGAGAGAACGAGAACAGGTCGCGCATGTAGTCGTTGGCAGTGGTCGTCTGTCCGATCAGCAGATAGTCCTGTGTTGAAGAGATCGCTGCGGCGGCGCGTATGGCAATGTCGGCGGTGGGCCTGATCGGGTTGAGCGTCGCCGCACCGGAGATGCCGGCGGAGACGAGAAGCGCAGCGAGAGCGGCGAAGGCAGATGTGTATGTTTTCATGGCGATTTTTGCTAGCGGGTTTGAGTGATTCCGAAGAGAGGATTACGTGGCTTCGGATTACATGCTGCATCAGACATGTATCCTGATTTTATGACAAAAGCTTTCTTGTCTGGCGCGATAAACCAACGGGTGTCACGCGGGCAGCGTGTTTGCAGGACCGCCGCCTTCCGGTTTTATCCGGTCATCACGGGAAACGGATAATCATTTAATGGTTAGGAGGTAATATTCAATGGAAGCAGCGGAACCGTCTGCTTCGTTCATGAGATTCCGCAAGCCGGTATTCTGCTCGGGCGCATCGCCCAAAGTGTACATATGCATAAAGCCGTGGCACGGGCCGGAAGCTTGTGTCACTTTCGGAGTAGCCGGATCGGAGTGGCACGGGCATCCTTGCCGTGTGCGTTGCCTCTCCGCGTGGCACGGTTTTCCGTCCCGTATTTTTCGGAGGGATACGCAAAACCGGATCACTCCTGGTCTTCGACCTGCCACATGTTGCGAGAGGAGGTCGTCCCGGACGGAGCGAGGTTTCTCACGTGGCCATCGGCAAACAGGTAACTGAGACGCCCGCCCGGATGAAGGGTGGCCGTCATGCCGTCGCCCGCCATTTGCGCGGCGGCGTCCGCGACGGTGAATTCCGCAAAGGCGCCGCACCAGTTCAGCGAATGGCTGTGCTCCGCAAGCAGGATGGTTTGCGAGGCGGCAGGGAGGGTGGACGTCTGGCGTCCGTAACGACGGGCGAGATCGTAGGCGCCGCTGGAGGTTTTTAACAACATGCCCTTCGAGATCGAATAGGAGTGGCGCACCCAGTTGTCCGAATAACATGGATACAGAGTGTCTCCCGGGCAAGCAGCAGGTTGACGGTGCTCGTGCCTCCCTCTCCTCCCGCCAGTGCGGAGGCGACGAACTTGTTCAGGTTGTCGTCCGCCCACGTCAGCCGGGAGTAGGCCGTCGTGGTTGTGGGAACGCTCCGCGAGGCGAGGACGTTTGTGGCGTCAAAGTCGCCGCCGCCGGTTTTCCATGCGACGCTGGCAGCGGAGTTGTTCCAGGTGGCGGTTGCTTCGTCGAAACCGGTAGCCAGTTCATGGATACCGATCATCAACTGGCTGTCCGTGAAACCGGAGCCGTCCGGTTTCGAAAACATGATGTCCAGTTCGGCGGATACGAATATTTTGCCTTCGGGCAACGAAACGCCCGACAGGTCGAACGACAAAAGTCCGCGCATGATTGAGGTGCCATTCGTTTGGCCAATCGCGATTTCCGTACCGGTGCCGGAGGAGGGGGAGACCGTCGGAGTGTCCGAGCGAATCCAGGTGTCGGCGGTGGTCGGGATCGGGGCGAGTTGTCCGGTAGTGGCGGCAGCAGCTTTGGCGTTCGCGGACAAGAGCGTGCCCGTGATGCATAGCACAAACGCGGTTGTGGAGGAGATGAGGTTGCTGGATACAGATTTGGTTTTCATGGCAAGCGGATGAATGGGTTGCGGGTGAGTTTTTTCCCGGAAACGCAAGAGCCAGATGAAAACATGATCTCCGGATCGCCATCGACTTTTTATCGAAAACCGTCCTCTTGACAATCGGACGCCGATTGTGAAACGCCATCCGTAACTCGCGAAATCGCACAAGGTTGGCATGCGAAACCGGTAGTCATGACCGGCCCTGGCCAAGATGCCCAAGTACACAATATCAATTCACGCACGGAATGGGCGTGAATGGACTGGCGGCGAACGGAATGGAGGAACAGGACGGCGTTCTTGTGGCTTTTACCGTGTATCGGAAAATCATGACGCAGGTCGAAAAGAGGATGGAAGAAGGGGGGGGGGGGAATCATGGTGAAGTGGCACAGGCTTTCTGGCCGTGTTTCCAAGAGGGAAGAGAGGACCACAAGAGAGAGAGAGTCGTTTGCGACGCGGAGCACCGTCCACGGGCCAGGATGCCCGTGCCCCGTCGATCCGGCGATTTCGTCGTCAACGGGCGGGATGCCCGCGTTACTTTTCCCGTCGGTAGGCTTCGGCGAGGAGACTGATGGGGTGTCGGACGGGTGTCGCGCGACCACGCGCACGGAGGCCGTTTTCGAGCTGGATGTGACAACCGGGATTGGCCGTCGTCACGAGGGTGGCGCCGGTTTCGACAATGTGGTCGAGTTTGCGGTCGAGGAGTTTTGCAGACATTTCGGGCTGCGTGATGTTGTAGACGCCGGCACTGCCACAGCACCAGCTGGATTCGGGTAACTCGACGAGTTCGAGTCCGGGAATGGCGCGGAGAATGTCACGCGGTTGTTTCGTGACTTTCTGGCCGTGGCAAAGGTGGCAGGATTCGTGATAGGTGGTGCGTCCGGGAAACGGGTGTCCGGCGGATTCGCAGGCTCCGTCGCCATCGCAGGTTTTTTCCGGATCGTGACGGCAGGGTGCGGCAGGTGCGGCAGGCGCGGCGGGGGGGCGGTAGCCGGTTTCCGCGAGGTATTCGTGGATGTCGCGGACTTTTTTGTCCCAGAGCGCGGCGCGGGCGGCGTAAACGGGTTCGTCGTGGAGGAGGTGGGCGTAGGATTTGAGGTGCGCTCCGCAGCCGCCGGCGTTGGTGATGATGGCATCGTAGTTTTCCGGCGGTATCAGGTCGATGAGACGGCGGGCGAGGGCACGGGCGTCGGCAAGGTCGCCGTTGTGGGCGTGAAGCGAGCCGCAGCAGGGTTGCACGGGCGGCGTGTGCACTTCGACGCCGTTG
>JAISAX010000476.1 GCA_031266495.1 Opitutaceae bacterium | reverse complement strand
CCCGGGCGCCCCCCCCCCCGCCCGGCGCCCCCGCCCGCCCCCCCGCCACACTCCTTCACATTCTCCCGCCCTCCCCTCCCTCCCCCCCCCCCTCCGCCGCCCGGCATCCGTCGCCACCCGCCGATCAGCGAGCAGGCCGTTGTCATGACTTTTGCCGGGGCGCGTCGCGACGCGCCACCGTCGGCCCGTCGATCCAGGTGCCCTCGATCATCGTCACCGTTGTTGTCCGCGGGATGCCGATCTCGTTGCGAAAAAGCTGGCTCGCCAGCATGTCCATCGCTGCCGCGCCGAGAGTCCGGTTGTCCTGCCTCATACCGGCCAGCTTCCCCTCCATTCCGGCGCCCAGATCGAGCGTCGCGTAACCGGCATCCTCCGGCACCCGCACACCGTGCTCCCGCAGCCATGCCAGAGGGAAATCCTGCCAGATGCCGATGACCGCGTCGGGACGGTATTTGTCATACCAGCACAGGAAATCGCCCGCGTCGCGGTAGCGCGGATACACGAGCGGCGGCACCGGTTCGCCGCCATGCACCGACTGCGCGCCGAGAAATCCGGTGCGCCAGAGATGTTTCACCCGGCTGTCATCACTCTCCTGAAGCGCCAGGCCGATGCGCCGGTAACCGAGCGCGTGCAAATGCGCATGGCAGGAAAACGCCAGCCCCACATTGTCATGCGCCACCCGATGCCGCGCCGTCTGGCGCGAGGAGTAGCCCAGCGTGACGACCGCATGATGCTGCCAGTCCAGTTCGAGCGGATGGTGATCCATCATGAGCGGCGCCAGCAACGACCCGCGCACACCGCGCGCGGCCAGCACGCGGGCGACCTGCCGCGAACGACACCCCCTGTCGCCCAGCCACATGTGTTCGAGCCTGAACCCCAGTTCCGTCGCCCTCTCCCGCGCCCCTTCGAGCTGCGCCACATGCGCGGGGTGCACCCTCCAGCCGTTTTCCTGCGAGTGCGACGTCAGGTAAGCCACCACCTCCCCGGTCGGTCGCAACCGGCGATGCTGGCGCACCTGCGTCATGAGCGCGTTGACAAGCGCATGGGAACGATAACCGGCATGGCGCATCGCCTCCTGCACGCGGTCCCGTGTTTCGGGCAACACATGCGGCGAATTGCGCGACGCCCGCGACACCGTGGCGATGCTCAACCCGAGCGCTTTTGCCAGCTCGCGCATCGTGGGGGGGGAGGGGTCGGGTTTCCCGGATGATTCTCCTGAAGGCATGTAACGAGTTACACGCTGTGCCCATTGCCCCGCCCTGTCAACGTATGCATGAGTCTGCCTGATCTTCCTGCCCGCCCGGTCCGCTCCATCCAGCCCGTTCCGATCCGGTCCGTTCCAGCCCGTTCCGCTCCCGTCCCGCTCCAGTCCCGTTCCTGTCACGTTCCATTCTGTTCTATCGAGTCCATTCCCCATGAGCATTCCATTCCGTCCACCCGTTTTTCCCCGCATCCCCATCCCCCGCATCCGCGTTTCACCGGCGCGAGGATTCACCCTGGTCGAATTGCTCACCGTCATCGCCATCATCGGCATCCTCGCGGCGCTTTCGTTCTACGGCATCCGCAAAGCCCGCGACGCCGCCAACCGGACAAAAAGCATCTCGCACCTGCGCGCCTGCACCGTGGCCATCCTCAACTATGCCGCGGACAACCGCGACTCCCTGCCCGACCGCTGGGACGGCAGCCTCTCCGACGAGTCCCACCTCGGACGCGGCTACATCCGGTACGAACTGATGAAACCCTATCTGCCGGTTCCGCGGGACAACACCACCATTCTCCAGCCTGGCTCTCCCGCCTGGATATGCCCCGTTACCCGCCATGCCCTGCTTGCGGCGGGCAACAAGGAACACCCCTGGCTCGGGCGCTTCGTGTTTTTCTGGCCGCTGTGGACGCGCGTCGTCAGGGAACATCCGCCCATCGGCTCCACCTTCATCGGCGTGAAACTGAGCACGGTTGTCCGTCCCTCCGACGCCATGCTTCTGGCCAATCTCAACGGCGGCCAGCGAGGCGGCTGGGGCGACGGCTACGCCAACATGTCTTTTGTGGACGGCAGCATCCGTCGTTACAAAGACAATACGTATCTGGGCGGCGACGTGAACACGATCAGCCCCGGCGTGCATGCCGATTATTTCGCAGCCAGACCACCTTCCGGAGAACCCCGCAAATATCGCGGCTACGACTGGTAACTCCGCCGCCCCTTCCTCCCCCCCCCCCCGCACACACACATCCACAACCATCTTCACAACCGCTCCTCCGGCCTCCGCCTTCCGACCTTCGACCTTCGACTTCCAACTTCCGATCTCCGGCTTTCCACCTCCGCACACAATGAAAAACACAGACCAAAACACAGACCTGTTGTCTCGCCGCACCTCGCGCCGACTGGCCCGGACAGTCGCGCTTCTGCTCGCCCTCGCGGGCGTCAGCCAGCCCAGCCTCCTCTCCGCCGCCATCTCCGTATCTCCGGATGATCCCGGTATCACCTCGTCCGGAGACGGCCACTACACCTGGAATTACAGCGCCTTCGACTACACCAACCTCTCCAGCATCTGGAGCACTGCCACGATTGCCGGCCTGGACAACACAGTCCGCCAGAGCGGCAGCAACTACACGGCTGGCTCAAGCCGCTGGTTCACTGCCAACGCGTTGACCGGCAGCGTAACGTACACCTTCGATTTTTCCGCGACCGGTTACACCGTGGAAACCATCACCGTGAACACCGACAGCTTCCGCACGTTTGGTGGATACACCGGTTCCACCACCCGGCTTTATGGTGAAATCAGTGTAAATGGCAGTGGAAACTGGATACAGATTTACACATTCGGACCATTTGACAATGCAAGCTGGGTATCCATAGACCAATCCTCCCTTCTGGGATCCCTCGTGCTGGGCGAACTGGAGGACGGCGCTCCCGTCACATCGGTAAGTTACCGTTGGCGTTTTGACGCGACAGGCTCGCCCAACGGCGCACACGTCGCCTACATGCTCAGCCGATACAACGACATCGCCGCCGGCCGCTCCGGACTGGACATCGATTTCACGCTCGCCGCCACCGCGCCCATCCCCGAACCCTCCGCTGCCGCCGCCGGATTCGGCTTTGCCACGCTCGTCATCGCCGCCGGACTCCGGCTCCTTCGCCGCAAACGCTGACACGATCCACGCGCTCGTCCCGGCTTCGCGCCCTTCAGTTATCATGATGATCACCAACCATCGCCCTGACCCGCCACACCGCTGTCACCATCGCCGACGCCAACGCCTTGTTTATTGTGCGCTCACCACGGCCCTGCTCTCCGGCCTGCTTGCCGCCCGGACCACAAACGCACACGCACACGCACAAACCGCCACACACGCGCAACCCGTCGAAAATCTCCTCCGGCGTCCCGAAGTCCGCGAAACCGGCGCCTACACCTACTTCGCGCGCGGCGACGCCTCGCGGAAAAACATCACGCCCTTCACCCGCATGTTTTACCCGGGCGGCGGTGGTGGCAGCGGCAGCGCGAAACCGCAAGGACTGCACGCCAGCACCAACGGCGGCCCATCCACCCGCGACGGCGAACTCGTCGATACCGGCGCCAACGCCGCCCCTGTTCCCGTCCGGTCGGGCGAACTGACCGACGGCGTGACGGACACCACCCGACGCGCCACCGCCCCCGTCTCCGGCTGGATCAACGTGCTGAGCCGGGGCGACGTATCCGAAGCCGGCGCCAACACCGGACAATTCGACATCCTCTTCGATCTCGGCGCCGAATACCGGGTGACGAAAGTTGTTCTCTGGATACACGACCAGGGCGGCGGCCACCGCTGGAGCGGCGAACAGGAATGCTACACCGCCAGCGAATTCGCCGATCCTGCAAAACCCGCCGACAACGACTTCCGGCTGTTCGGCTCGCTCACGATTCCGAAAGGCCGGTCAACCCCGGTGGAATTTGTCGCCGCCTCCCCGGCCTCCCGCACCTCCCGCACCTCCCTCACCTCCCGCACCGCCCGCTACGTCAACCTCCGCCTCGGAGCCAGTGTGAGCCGCCGTCCCGGCCCCACCGCCGCCATGGGCGGCATCCTCTACGAAGTGGAAATCCACGGCTTCGCTCCGTAGGCATTCCGCTCCATCCTTCCATCTGCCCATCCGGCCTCCCCCCTCCCCCCCCCCCCCGCACACACACAATCCGGTTTGATCCGATGCCACGAACGATCCCTTTTATTCTGTTTATCATTTGCTGCTTTTTTTCTCCGGCCTATTGGCTCCAGGCGCAGAGCGCGGGAAAACCGTTTAACGGCACTATTCTCTCCGCCGATGCCAGACCGGAAAAAATGGTGGAAGAATTCCTTGCCGGTGAAATCGCCAAAGCCGGAACCGTCTGGCAACAGCGTTATGATAAACTCGAAACCGTGGATGATATTAAAAAATACCAGGCGGAACGAAAAAAGTTTTTTCTGCAACAACTCGGCCAAACCTGGGACCGGAACGCACCGCTGAATCCGCAAATCACAAAAACCGTTGAAAAAGGAATCCCCGGTAAAAATGCTTATCGTATTGAACTGCTCCTTTTCGAGAGCATCCCGCAATTCCGGGTTTCCTCCGCCGTATTTTTGCCGGATGCAACACGATTCAAACCGCCCTGGCCCGCCGTACTGATTGTCAGCGGACACACCGATCTCGCAAAATCGTCCGAAATCTATCAAAAAGCCGCGGCCCTTGCCGCATCGAACGGATTGCTCGCGATGTCCATTGATCCCGTTTCCCAGGGAGAACGCTCCCAGTCCCTGACCGACAAGGAAAGAGGTGTCGCCGATCACAATAATATTGGCGCGGGAAGCATTTTGCTTGGCCGCAACACGGCTACCTTTGAATATTGGGACATGGTCCGGGCCATTGATTATCTTCAAAGCCGCCCCGATGTGATACCGGACAAAATTGGTGTCGCGGGAAACAGCGGCGGCGGAACGCAAACCTCGTATATCATGGCCCTGGATGACCGTGTCGCGGTTGCGGCGCCAAGCTGTTATCTTTGCGGCCTGTACGATTCCATACTCCCCCGGATCGGGCCGCAAGACGCCGAACAGAATATTTTCGGCCAACTCGCGTTCGGGATGGATCACGTTGATTATTGTATCATGCGCGCGCCAAAACCGGTTCTGCTCGAAACCGCGACAAAAGACTTTTTCCCGGTTGAAGACGCATGGAAAACGGCGCGAAACGCCAAACGGATTTTTGATCGTTTCGGGTACGCCGAAAAAATGGCGATTATCGAACACGACGGCAACCACGGCTGGCATCGGCACTTGCGCGAAGGCGCGGTTCGCTGGATGCTCCGCTGGCTTGCCGGCCGTGATGAACAAGTCACCGAAGCCCCGGATATGCCCGTATCCAGACCGGATGAATTGATGGCGACCCCTGACGGCCAGGTTTTGAAAATCGCCGGAGCCAGATCAACATTCGACCTGAACCGCGATTATAATGATGAATTGCTTGCCGCCCGGAAAACAAAAAACAAAAACCGCGACAACAACAAATTTGTCGCGACGATCCGGACCATTGCCGGCATTCGTTCCCTTGCGGAACTTCCGGCGGCCTCTGTTGAAAACAAGGGAAAAACCGGCATCCCCGAAATAGTAAAAACAACCGCCGCCAATATTGAACGCCTCTTGATCAAAACGGAAAACGGGAAAATTCTTCTTCCGGCGCTAAAATTCATCCCGAAAGCAAAACCGGAAGGAACCGTACTATTCTTGCACGAGAAAAGCAAAACAGCGGACTTGCCGCGAATCGGGACATTGCTCCGCAACAATAAAACGGTTATTGCGGTTGATCTTCGAGGTCTGGGTGAAACGCAGGCGATACGTTCACACTATTTCGACCACAAATGGTTTGGCACGGACGGAACCGATTATTACCTGGCGTATTTGCTTGGCAAATCCTGTATTGGCATGAGGACGGAAGATTTGTTGGTCATTGCGCGTTGGCTGTCGGAAAACAATTCCGGACAAAAATCCGGACTTGTTGCGTCAGGCGAGACGGTTGGACTTGTCGCATTGCATGCCGCCGTGCTGGAGCCAACGCTTTTTTCCGGCGTGAAACTCGATAAACCGGTCCGCTCATGGCATGATGTTGTTCAGGCAGGCCGCTCGTTTTATCCGATTACAAATCTCGTGCACGGAGCATTGCTCGAATACGATGTCCCCGATCTGATACAATTGGCAAAACCGGAACAATAATAAAACGCAGCCTGAATTATTGGTCGCGGCCTGTGGTTATGACCAATCCGCGTACCTTCGGTTATACAAAGTATATGCTCCCCCCTCCCCCCCCCCCTTTTTTTTCCCCTGACCACTCGTTATCATGATTCCCGCCAAAACCCTTGTCCTTTCCACACTCGCGTCGCTCGCCGCTGTCGCGCACGTCCTTCCGCCTCTGCCGGCCGGACCCGTTTCCGTCACGGGAAGCGCCTCCAGCGGCTGGGAAATCGCGGGCGACGCGCTCCGCGTCGCCATCACCTCCAGAGGCGACGTGCACGGTATCGAACGACTCGATACGCAAGGCAAAACC
>JAISAX010000420.1 GCA_031266495.1 Opitutaceae bacterium | reverse complement strand
GTTCATCGACGACAACGGGCGCACAAAACAGTAAAAGTGCGTCCCTACGTGAAACCCCTGCGTAAAGGAATATCAATTACGCCCGAGGTGCGCCGGTTCGCGCCGGGCAGGGAAGCCTGCCGCCAATGCCGCACTACGGAGCGCCGCCGCCCTCCGCCCCGGACGTCACCTCCGCCGCCAGTTCGCGGATGGCGTTTTGCAACTCCCGCGCGCGCTCCGCTCCGATTTTCCATTGTTCGACCAAGGTGGGCATCAGTTCCGAGGGAGGCCCCTGAAACCGGGTCCATATCTCCAGCGCCGCATTCCAGGGAGCCACGTAATAGCGCATCTTCGCGGCGGTTTCTTCGTCAGCCTTTTTGAGCGACTGGTCGATCGTCGCATTCATGTACTGCATTCTCAGTACGTACTCGGGCAACTCGATTGCATGGTTGGTGTTGCGCCGGATTTCCTGCACTTCCGTCAAAACCGCTTTCATGATTTCGAGCCGCTCGGCCGGCTCCAGCGGCGCCCGCCCGCAGGCGGACAGGATGAGAGCAACAACCGCCAGAAACGGTTGCAGCCAGATGCGGGAGATGCGGGGGAACAGGGATTTCATCCGGATACCGCATCCATGCTGCCCTCACCACCGCAAGCATATTTATTCCACTGAAGTTACGCGGAGGACAACGTTGGGGTGCACTTCACGTGCGCCCGCCGCGTGATTTGCAGGGGTACGCTCAACGGGCGCACGGCCCAGTGCGCCCCAACAAAAACGACGTCTGCGTAACATCAGTCCGTCATTATCCAGACGGCCCGTCCGGACCACCAGGTCTTGCGATGAAATATCCGGGTTATTGCAACAAACGCCCCTTTCCATCGCACCTCCGGGCTTGTCCCTCCGCCGTCCCGCTGCGAGCCTGCCCGCGTTCATGGATTATATTCTGGATCAACCACGCCCTGACGGCGACGCCTCCTTCCCGACGCCCGACTTCAAAAGCGAACTCAACGAAGAACAGCACGCCGCCGTCACCGCCGGGCCCGGCCCGCTCCTCGTTCTCGCCGGCGCCGGTTCCGGCAAGACGCGCACCCTCACCTGGCGGGTGGCCTGGCTCCTCTCGCAAGGCGTCAAGCCGTGGCAGATCCTCCTCCTCACGTTCACCAACAAGGCCGCCCGGGAAATGCTCCATCGCGTGCACGACCTCACCGGCTACGAACCCGGCCGCTTCTGGGGCGGCACATTTCATTCCATCGGCAGCCGCATCCTCCGTATCCATGGCGAGGCGATAAAAATCCCCAAAAACTACACCATCCTCGACGCCGACGAATCCGAAGCCGTTCTCAAGCAAGCCGTCGAAGCCGCCGACCGCACTTTTTTCAAAGACAAAACCCACCCCAAACCCGGTCCGCTCCACTCCGTCCTCTCCCTCTCGCGCAACACCCGCGAAACGCTGGTCAACACGGTCGAGAAACGGTTTCCCCAATACAAGGACATCGTTGGGAAATTCCCAGCCTTCGCCGCCGCCTACGAGGCGCGCAAGCGCGAACAGAACGTCCTCGACTACGACGACCTCCTCGAACTCTGGCTGGAACTTCTCGAAAAATGTCCCGATATCGCCGCCCATTTTTCCGAACGTTTCCGCCACCTCCTCGTTGACGAATACCAGGACACCAACACGCTCCAGTCGCGCATCATCGACCTCATGGCCGCGCATCATCGCATCATGGCCGTCGGCGACGACGCCCAATGCATCTATTCCTGGCGCGGGGCGGATTTCGAAAACATCATGACGTTCCCCGAACGCCACCCGGGCACCGTCATCCACCGCATCGAGACCAACTACCGCTCCACCCCGCAGATCCTCGCCCTCGCCAACGGCGTGCTCAACGCCCAGCCCCGCGGCCGCCACTTCGACAAGGAGTTGCGCGCCCACCGCGCCAGCGCGCGAAAACCCTTTCTCGTCCAGGCGATGGACGCCCGCGAGCAGGCCGAGTTCATCACCAAACGCATCAAGGGCCTGGTGAATGAAGGCTGCTCGTTCTCCGACGTCGCCATCCTGTACCGCGCCCACTTCCAGGCCCTCGAAATCCAGGTCGAGCTCTCCAAACAAGGTATCCCCTATCACATTACCAGCGGGGTGAAGTTTTTCGAGCGGCAACACATCCGCGACCTCGTCGCCCTGCTCCAGTACGTGTACAACCCCGCCAGCGAATCCGCCTGGCAACGCATCGCCATGCTCCTCCCCAAGGTCGGCGAAAAAGGCGCGGCCAAAATCCACGCCGCCGCACGCGAGCACGCCCGCCTCCTCCGCACCGATCCGGTGGACGCCCTCACCACCGACGACGTGAGAAGCAAGGTGCCCGCCGCCGCCCGCGACGAATGGGAAAGTTTCTGCGCCTCTCTCCGCGAAGTCGCCGCCGCCATGCATTCCAACAAAAGCCCCGTGCGCGCCGTCGAGCTCGCCATCGAGGGCTGGTACGGCGATTACCTCAAGGGCGCCTTCGCCGACTACGTCGAACGCCTCGACGAACTGAAAGCCCTCGTCACCTTCGCACAGCGTCACGAAGACATGCAGGACATGCTCGCGCAGATCATGCTCCTCAACAGCGAGACCGGCGACCGCAAGGTCGATCCCGACGCCGACGCCGTGCGCCTCACCACCGTCCACCAGGCCAAGGGGCTCGAGTATGCCGCCGTTTTCCTCATCAGCCTCGCCGACGGCCTTTTCCCGCTGCGCCGCTCCATCGAGAACGGCGACGAGGAGGAAGAGCGCCGCCTCTTCTACGTCGGCGTCACCCGCGCGCGCGACGAGTTGTACCTCTGCTTCCCGAAAATCAACAGCCGACCCGGACCCAACGGCATGATGGCCACGCCCAGCCGTTTCCTCGGCGAACTCCGGCCCGACCTCTACGAACCGCTCCGCATCAAACGCCATTTTGGATGGTGACCGGACCGGCTGCGCCGGTGTAGTTGGAAATCAGTGACTGAAGTCATTTGAAGGCACGCAAAAACCAACGCAAGGGCGCATTTTTATTGTTTTGTGCGCCCCTGCAAAAACGCCATCCGCGTAACATCAGTGTGTAATTTCATGACCGCCACTCCCGCCACTTCCGCCTCTCCGGAGCCTGTCCGGTTTTTGAGATGCGCCCGCCTGCCGCCCGCCTGCCGCTACAGTTGAGTTTTCCAGTCGTCGTCCGGCAGGAAGCGTCGGCGATTCCGGGCGCTGCCGCCAGTCCGTTACCAGAGCGCGGAAAAGCGTGCCGTATCCGTCCGGCTGACGCGCGTTGGCCTCGCCCTGATACCAGAGCACACCGCGCAGGGTAAACGGGATGAGCGGGCGAATCATCGCATTGAACGCGCCCGACGACACGCGCCGGTCTTCAGATCCGGGTTGGACGACGGCACGGAGGGAATGAAGAGCCGGATCCTCCGCGCTCATCCATGCTTCGACAGGCGTGCCTCCCCACACGCTTTTGATGATGCCCTGGGGGATGTTGTAGCGGCGATGAAGATCGCGGGCAAAAAAGTAGCCGACTGCCGTGAAATCCCTGCCGACCGTGGGCAGCGAGCAGACGACCCACTCGCCCGCAAGTTCGCAGGGATCGAGTGGCGATGCGGAAGAGCGTTCGGGAACCTTGAACTGGCGAATGCCGGGATAATGACGCCGGATGAGAGTAACAGAACGGTGATTACAGAGAATGCCGTGATTGTGCGCGGTGACAGAAACGGTGATGTCATTGCGCGATGGCAGAGAGGACTTTTTTGAGTTCCCGGTGATCGTTGGCGATGGCCTCCGGTTTGGCCGCGCCATCCAGGATGCGCAGGTAGGCAATACTGCCTTTGAGCCAGGAGTCGGGGCGCGTCCGGTCGATGATGGCGTCATTTTCCGTGTCTCCAAGCGGTCCACCGAGGCGGATTTGCTCGGGGCTGCGCTGGCCATCACTGGGAACAGAGGCTTCCTCAACGCCATTCACGTAGAGACGGAGGCGGGTCATATCGTAGGTGGCCGTGACGTGATACCATTGGCCGGACCGGAGAATGGTGGCGCCGGAGGCAAGGTCGAAGTCGCGCCGGGTATTGAGGCGACGGGCTTCGAATTTGCCGTCGGTGGTGATGCGCAGGGAGAGGTTGGCTCCGCGTTGCATGAAGAGTTCTTGCTGGCGTCCGGATTCTTCGTCGGGACGGACGAGGAGTTGCACGGTCACGGGACCGGCAGGCATGGCGGAGAGGGGAATGTTTACAAAGGTGTTCTTGCCGTTGAATGCGAGGGCATCCCAGCGGTCGGAAAGGTTTTTCCAGGCAGGGCGGGCGGTTTTGTCGGGCGCTCCGAGGGTGCCGTGGAGGGCGTGTCCGGAGGTGTCGATGAGTTTGTCGCGTCCGACTTTCTTTTTGGGGAAGGCGCTTTCGAGTTCGAACTGGTAACTGGCGATGGTGTCGGGCCAGGCATCGTCCGCAGCCCACTGGCCGCTGGCGTAGGCGATGGTGCCGTCGGCGTAGCCAACGAGCGCGCCGTAGTAATCGCGGGCAACCATGCCGGTGTGAAGGGGGTCGCTGAGCCAGTTGTCTATAAGGGGACGGGTGGCAGTGTCGGGTGCCGGGTCGTTGATGATGAATCCGTTTTTCAGATACGAGATGCCGGCGATGGGGATTTCTGTCTGGCCTTGGTCCACCTGGAGAAGGCGCGGACCGGTAACCGAGGGCTGCTGGCCGGGGCGGTTGTTGACGAGGAGAACGGGTTGCGCGTCGGTGCGGAGGCGATGCAGGGGGATGTTGAAATAGAGCATGTCGGCCTGCACGGAGTTGGTGACGACGGGGACGGGCGCGAGTTGGCGGTAGGTCTGGCTGAACGCGGCGGCCTCGACCGTGACTTCGGGGGTGAGCATGTCCCGGGTGGCGTCGGCGGGGACGCGCCAGGTGACGGTAATTGCCTCCGCACTACGACCGGATACCGGCCCCCACGGAAGAGTGACCAGGGTGTCGCCGGTCGCGTTGCGGAGGGCGAGGGTGCCGGTGATGGTTTCGTAACCGGGGGAGACGGGAAGGTTGAGGATTTCGAAGTCGAGGGGTTCGCCGGGAAAGATATTCTTGCGATAGGAGACGATGACATGGGGTTTGTTGTCCGCGGGGTTGGGGCGGTTGTAAATTTTGTCCATGTAGTGGCGCGTGATTTCAAGGAGCGCGGTGGTGTGGTTGTAGCTTGGCTCGAAACTGGTGGCCTCCACCCAGTCGTTCCAGGTGGCGGCTTGCAGAAAATCGGGGCGCGTGATGGCGATTTTTTCGAGTCCCTGGCGGAGTCGCGCGGTGCCTTGGGTGCTGATGTAGTTGCGGGCATTGAGACGGCTGGCGTAGTAGCCGGGATGGAAGCCCGCGCCATAGAGTTTGCCGGGTGTGCGGCGAATGGCGGCGGCGAGGTCGGTCATGCCGTGGAGGCTGTGGTTGAGCGGTTGGGCAAAGTTATAGGTGCCGTCGGCCGCTTGCTGGATCGTGGTGATGACGGATTCGTCCACCTGGCCGTTGACCGAAAAGCCGATGCCTCCGACGGAATGCGTGAGCCAGATGAAGCGGTGGCCTTCGGCGCGCAGGGTGGTGATGAGGTTGACAAGTTCGCCCGGGGTCGAGCGTCCGAATCCACCGGCGGCGTAATCGACCATGATGGGCCGGTTTTTTATGCGATGCCAGGAGGGATGTGTGGCGAAGCGTTCGAGGAGGTGTTTGGCAAGCAGGTGGAGTTTTCCGGGGCGCTTGTCGCCGATGGCGTGGATGACGGGAACAATGGTTGCTCCTTCAACGGATTTGGCGGCTTCGAGGTATTTTTCAAAGAGGCCGGCGAGGCGGTCCAGCCGGTCGGTGTTCTGGATAAACAGATAGGTGCCGAAAACGCTGCCGGGAACTTCACGCGTCATGGTGCGGAGTTGCCAGATGTCGCCGGGTTCATCGCCAAGGAAAAAGGGGCGGTCGTAGTTGTAGCGGTAGTAATCCTGGTGGCCGCGAGCGGCGGCCCACTGCGGGCAGGCGTGGAAGAGGATGACGGGGGGAACGTCCGGAAAGCCGGGCGAGGCGCAAGCGACCGTGGCGGCGGGCGCGAGTGTGGCGGCGCTCGCGGATGCGTCCGCATGCGTAGTTGTTTTCAGAATACTTATGGCGGCGAATACGGGAATGGCGGCGAAGCGAAGTGATTTGGTCATGGAGAGAGAGAGAGAGAGAGAGAGAGAGAGAGGGGGGGGGGGGGGAGGGTCAGTGTGCCCCGGGGGGTGTACGGGCGAGCGGGGTGTTTTCGGCGGAGGTGAG
>JAISAX010000401.1 GCA_031266495.1 Opitutaceae bacterium | reverse complement strand
CCTTTTCCCCGGGGGGGTTTGCGGGGTAGTAACCGGTGTTTTTAACACCGCCACCCCGCTAACGGACCTTCCCCCCCCCCCCCCTTCCCCGCCACCGCCATCATCGCGAAAGGCGGTTTTGTTGAAATCAGCTCCACCGTTTTCCGGAACCGCGTCGGCGTTGTTTATGGCGGACCTCCGCCAGCCGTGCCGGACGAGTTCTTCGGCGTTGACAGCTCGTTCACCTGGGGAAGACCGCTGCTCGATGAAACGGTAATCCGCTCCTGTCTCGAAATCATGAAACGCTGCGGGCTGCTCTGGAACCGCGACCGCTTCAGTTGGAGCGCGCTGCATCCGGAGGAAAACGGCGCGTTCGATTTCGACTCGCTCAACCACACCCGCTACCGGCGGCTCGCCTCCGGACTCGGCATCCACACTCTCGATACATTCCACCAAACCCCCGACTGGTTGCGCGCCACCCCCGAACAACAAAAAATCATCGGCGCCAACCCTTGGCCCGTCCGGCTCAAGACGGCGGCGGAGGACTGGGTGAAAATCGTCCGGAACTTCCAGCCGACGCTCCAGGCACTGGAGGTCTGGAACGAATCCGATTTACCCGGCTTCGGAAAAAACTTTCCCGCCGACCAGGCGATGAGTTTCACGAAAGCCATCTCCCGTAAATTCCGCGACGCATCGCTGGGGACGCGGATTATTGGCGGCGTGTTCGCGAACCCGCAGGCCGGTTCCATCCTGCAAAAAACGTGGTTGCAAAACGGGCTGCTCGACACCTGCGACGCCGTCAGTTGGCACACCTACGCGAACGCGGATTCCGTAGAGCGCGTCCTGGTCGCATGGCGCGAATGCGCGCGCCAACAAAACCCCGCCCGCGCGGGGTTGCCGGTCTGGATAACCGAAAGCGGCGCACGCTGGCCCTGGCAGCACGGCATGGAACGCGCCGGGATCAAGGGCGACATCGACGTCGCCGCCGAAATCACCGCCAAGGCCGCCGAATACAAGGCGCTCGGCGTCGAAAAATATTTTGCGTTCTCCTACAAATTCTACGTCGAGCCACACAACAACAAGGGCTACGCGATGATGGACGCCAACCACACCCCGATGCGTTCGATCGCCGCCTACGCGACCGCCGCGAAAACCCTCGCAGGCCTCGACTACATCGGCGACCTCGCCGGCACGAACGCCCGCCGCGCACGCGTCTTCGCCGGCGCCGACGGCCGCGCCGTCGCCGTTCTCTATTCTCCCGTTTCTGAAAACGCCCCCCCCTCCCCCACCCTCTTCACCTTTCCCAAAAATCTCCCGCTCGAAAAAATCATCGGCGCGGATGGCCGCCAGATCCCCCCGGGAAACACCGGCGGCGTCGCTCGCGACGACGGCCTCGTTTACCTGATCCTCTCCGGAAAACCGGACCCGCGTCTCCTGAAAACCGATACGCCCGCGATGGCAATGCTGCGCATGGCCCGTGACTTCAGACAACAAAATGACGGACCGCGCAAAACAGCCCCCGTCGTTTTCCAGTCCATGCTCGATACCCGCGACGTCATCCTTTCCCCGTTCGGTTACAGCCTGCTGGATTTCGTCGGGAAACAATTCGACGTCAGCGTCCAGAACCTCGGTGACACGTCGCGAAAAATCCGTCCCGTGCTCGAATTGCCGGATGGCCTGACCGCCGGAAACTTCCCTTCGGAAGAACTGGTTCTCCCCCCTTCCGGACAAGCGACGTTATCGTTCCAACTGACCATAACGCCGACGGCGGCGGTGGATGCCTTTCGCATCCTGCGCATCATCGACAAAACCGGCAACGCCCTGCCGCTCGCGCTTTCCGTCCGAGCCTGGCGCGCGCAAGTCAGGCACGTCCCCGCGCTTTCCACCGACCCCGCCCTCCCCCTCCCCCCGCCGGTCGGGTTGCCCGACGCCAACGACTGGGTGGATTTTTCCTCGCCCGTTTACTGGACCACCTGGCCCGGCGGCGAAATCGAACCCACCCTGCAAGCGCGTTTCCGCGCCTTCCATGCAAAAAACCTCCTGCGCATTCAAGTCCTCGTCCGCGATGAGAATTTCGTCCCGTCCCCCTCTCCGGAAAACCCTGGCGACACCATCCGGCTCGTTCTCCAGCAACGCAACCCCGACGGCTCCGCGAAAAAAGGCGCGCGCACAATCAACATCACCGGTGCGCGACTCGCCGACGGTCGCACCGTGCTCTTCCATCGCGCCTGGAATGCAACCCGCACCACCTTTTACAAAAAGTCCGCGCTCCATTTTCAGGAACCCGGCAACGGCTGGTATCTGCACACCTTCGATCTCGACGCCGGGGAAATCGCCCTGAACACCTCCCCGCCAGGCGCCATCGGCCTCTCGATCACCGTGAACAGCCATTCCGGCCTGGCTCCGGATGGGACGCTTGGTTGGGGCGGTGGAGCCGACACCCGCTTTCTCAACCTCCTGAAACTCCAATAGCCCCGCCGCCACCCCCTCCTCTCATCCCGACGACCAACAACCACTGCTCATAACATAAAAACACCATGAAACCTGATCAGACAAAATCCACTACACGAATCCGGTCCGTTGCCATCGCAACGAGTCTCCTCGCCGCGACGACCGCCTTCCAGACAACCAGCGTCCGCGCCGCCAATGTTGATTACATCGGCAGCACCAACTGGCAGACGTGGGGCGGCGCCACAAAATGGCGAATCAGCGGCACCACTACCAACATCACCACCGCCACCCCGACTGCAGACGACGATGTGTATTATAACTGGCAGGACGGCGACCACTACAACTACACGGACGGCACGATCGCAAACGGTCCGCAAGTCAGCTCCCAAACGTTCCGTAATTTTTATGTGAATGCCTCCGGCCTTGGCGCCACGCTGGAATTAGCCACCAACACGGCAAATTCGACACTCACCATCACTGACACGTTTTATGTTGCCGCGAGTGACGGCGTGACCGCGCGGACTGTCACATATCGCGGCGACTCCAACAGAAAATCCTCGCTTGTCGCGGGAAATCTCAACGTTTCGGGGACGGCCACCACCGCGGCGGTTCTCCAACTGGGAGCGTATAACGCCACTTCGCGCGCGTTAATGGACGTGACCGTCAGCGGCGCGACCACCATCGGCAACGGACGCCTCAACCTTTCGGAAATTGACGGCACCATCTCCCTCGGCCTGCTGAACATGACGCACGCGGACGCACAGTTCCGCCTGACCACCAGCACCAACATTTTTAAAAACGTCACGGTCAACCTCTCCGGCATCAACAGCGCGCACACCGGCGACGGCGTGATTACCCTCGAAAACGCCACCATCGGCGGCACCGTCACGCAAACCGGCACGCTCAACATCAACACCGCCGCCGCAGGCAATTACAACTACAGCGGGCGGATCATGGACAACCTCGCCGCCTCACCGGGCGCGGGCAGCGTGAAACTGGCCGTCGTCAAGCGCGGCGCGGGCACGCAGGAACTCTCCGGCGCGAACACCCACACCGGCGGCACGAACGTCGAGGAAGGCACGCTGCGCGTGAGCGGCTCGCTTGCCGCCAGCGGCGCGGTGTCGGTCGCCGGCGGCGCGAAGTTCGAGACGGCGGCGGCGCTCGCCATCGCCAACCTGACGCTCACCGACGGCGCGATTCTGGGCTTCGACCTCGGCATCGCCAACACCTCGCTCGCCGTGGAAAACCTCGACGCGTCCGGCGGCGCGTTTGTCATTGATTTCGGCGGCACGGGCCTTGCCGGGCAAGCTTACGTAAACCTGTTCTCGGTAAGCGGCACGGGGGCGGATTTCGGCTCCGTATCGTTTGTGAACTTCGGTTCGGAAAACCTTTCCGGCACGCTCACCGTCGCGCAACTCGGCAGCACGTTCACCATCGCCGTCGTTCCCGAGCCGGCTGCCGTCGCCGCGATTTTTGCCGCGCTCGCCCTCCTCGCCGCCTTCGCTCTGACCCGAACCGATGAGCGTTGAAATGGAAATCATCCGCGCCGCCGAAGGCCGCTGGAGCGAACAACAGGCCGTCGACTGGTCTGCGGCCCAACCGTGGTTCGTCGGATGTAATTTTACGCCGAACTGTGCTTCCAACCAGCTCGAAATGTGGCAGGCCGAGTCGTTCAACCCTGCCATTATCCGGCGCGAACTCGGCTGGCTGGCTGATATCGGGATGAACACGGTCCGCGTATTTTTGCACGACCTGCTCTGGCAACAGGACCGCGCCGGGTTTCTCGCCCGTATCGAAAAATTCCTTACTATTGCGCAAAAGAGCGGCATCCGGCCGATGTTTGTGTTTTTCGACAGTTGCTGGCACCCGTTTCCGCGTCCCGGCAGGCAGGACGAGCCAGAGCCCGGCGTCCACAACAGCCGCTGGGTGCAATCGCCCGGCCTGCGTGTGCTGAAAAACCCCGCGACGTTTGAGCGTCTGCGGCTCTACGTCACGGACGTCATCCGTCATTTTCGGGACGATACGCGCATCCTGGCGTGGGACTTGTGGAACGAGCCCGACAACAGCAACACCATCAGCCGCGCCCCGCGTGATTTTCCGACTGCACAAGCCAAGGGCGAGGCTGTCTTCCCGCTGCTCGCGAAAACGTTTCAGTGGGCGCGCGAGGCGGGCGCCGCGCAACCGCTCACAAGCGGCATCTGGTGCGGGTCGTGGGAAACCGATAACGACCTCGCCGCGCATGCGCCACTTGGCCGCTTGCAGGTTTGCGCGAGCGACGTGGTTTCCTTTCATTGCTACGCGCCGCTCGCCGCGACACATGAAAAGGTGAAGCGCCTGCAACGCTTTGGCCGTCCGTTATTGTGCACCGAATACATGGCGCGCCCCGCCGGCAGCACTTTCGGGGAAATCCTCCCTTATTTCCAACAGGAAGGCATCGCCGCCTGGAACTGGGGCTCCGTGGAGGGGCGTTCGCAAACTCACTATCCTTGGGATTCGTGGCAAATGCCTTGCGAGGACGAACCGCAACCGTGGTTCCACGACATCTTCCGATCCGACGGAACACCTTATCTGGAAGACGAAGCCACTCTCATCAAAAAACTCACCGGCAAAACATCGCACCGCACTCCCCTCGTCTGCGGGAGTAACTTCAGTTAAATATCCGAAGTTACGCGAAGCGGATCGGGTGGCCCTCCGAGGCGCAATCCTCGGAGGGCCAACTGCACGGCGTCCTTGTCACGCTTGCCGCCCCGGGCGCCGAGCGTCAGGCCAAAGGTCGAATGCGCCTGCTCCGCGCCGAACGACTGCGGCACTTCGGCGCAGGCGTTGTCGAGAAAGCGGCCGATCCAGCCGGTGGCGAGAACGTCGTCGCTGCCGGACGCCGTCTCCCAGATTTCCATCGAACGGAAATGGCTGCGGTTGGGATTCGGGTAACCGACGTTTTGTATGACGCCGAGTTTGCCGTCCTTGAACTGCTCGTGCATCGCCGTGCAGGAAGGATGCAAGCCGGCTCGGCCGTCGAGGTCGAGTACCTCCGTCTTTTTCAGGCTGAGCGTGGGACGGAGTTTGTAGTAGTTGTCGTTCTGGTACGGCGCCACCGTATTGAGCCCGTCGTTGCCGCCGGCAAGCTGGACGAGGACGAGAATGGTGCGGTCCTTTTCCGGCGCGGGCGTCGAGGCGAGCGTGGACTGCACGAGGAACGACGGCCAAACCGCGCAAAGGCCAGCCCATGTGACACGGGTGTCCCGTCCGCGCCAAGCGGAGAGGCCACGCCCACGGGCAAGGATGCCCGTGCCACGTCAGCAGGCGTCCCGCCCGCTCCGGCTCACTCCGGGACGGCGCGCACCTCCAGCCGTCCCGGCGCCGCCGTGCACGCTTCCGCCGCCAGCGTCACCGCCACGAGGAGTCCACCGCCGTTGCTCCCGCCGCCACCACTGCCGCCATCACCGGCCGCCGTCACCTCGATCCGGCGCAGGGCTTCGGCGGAATAATTGGACGCCGTCGGAAAATTCATCGACGCCATCGCGTGCAGCGCGACCGGCACGCCGCGCGACGTCGCGTTGACTAGTTCGCACCGCACCAGCAACCCCTCGCCGACGCCAGCCCCATCGGCCAGAGGAAACCAGGCGATGTCGGCGTACTCCTTGTCTTTCCAGACCAGCTCGTGGCGCGTGCTGAAGTATTCGAACGCCGGTCCGCATTCCCACGGATGCCAGCCCGATTCCCAGGTCACGTTGGGCACGTCGATCCGCCGCCGGTAGAGGGCGGGGAACACGCTCAG
>JAISAX010000197.1 GCA_031266495.1 Opitutaceae bacterium | reverse complement strand
TCGCCGTCGCCGTCGCCGTCCCCGCCGCCGCGCTTTTCCCTTTCATGCGATGCCGCCGACGTGCCCGTCGATGACAGCAACCTCGTCCTCCGGGCCGCGCGCCTGTTCGCCAAAGCCGCCGGCATGAAATCCGGCGCGCATTTTACGCTCGAAAAACGCATCCCTCTCGGCGCCGGCCTCGGCGGCGGCAGCAGCAACGCCGTCGCGGCGCTCCACGCGCTCAACGCGCTGGCCGACGATCCGCTCTCCGCCGGCACGCTCGCGACGCTGGCCGCGCAACTCGGTTCCGATTGTCCGCTGTTTTTGCACGAAGGTCCGGTCATCATGCGCGGTCGCGGCGAGCAGGTGGTCCCGCTCCCGCCAACCGCCGCGGCGCGACTGCGCGGACAACGCCTGCTCGTGTGCAAACCCGCTTTCGGCGTTTCCACCGCCTGGGCCTATCGCCGGATGGCCGAACGCGGCGACCTCTACCTGCCCGCCGCCGCGGCCGAAGCGAAGATCACCGCCTGGCTCGCCGACGAACACGCGCCGGCCACCGCTCTGCTTTTCAACAACATGGAGGCGGCGGTCTTTGAAAAACACCTTGCCCTCCCCGCGCTGCTCGCCCGCCTGCGCGAACGGCACGGTTGCACCGCCGCCCGGATGAGCGGCAGCGGCAGCGCATGCTTCGCGCTGCTACCCCCCCCGGGGGGGGGGAGGAGGGAGAACGAACCGGCTGCGGATATCGCCGCGCTCACCGAGACGATCCGCGACGCGTGGGGAGCGGAGGCATTTGTCGCGGAGACAACGATCGCCCGGGAGCGACAGCCTTCCGGATAAAGTTACTGATCTGATGTTACGCAGGCGGGAGCCGGAGCGGCCGGAGCAGTCGGAAGTCGGAAGCCGAAGGTCGGAAGGTCAAAGGTCGAAAGTCGGGTCTGCGCTTCGCGCTCTTCAAGGGATGCGCGCGGAGCGCGCGGTGATGACTTGCGACTTTCAGACCTGACGTTACGCGA
The DNA here is from genome assembly GCA_031266495.1 of Opitutaceae bacterium. The sequence continues at coordinate 3,764 of JAISAX010000197.1, read as the reverse complement.
TTCGACTGTAGGGGCTTCGCTTGCGAAGCCCTCAAGGACCTGACACAAGTGGAGATACGTCAATCCGTTTGCCTGGCGCGGGCTTCGCAACCGAATCCCCAACAGTCGAACCGCCTAACGTCAGTTTAAGACTTTTAGACTTTCGACCGTGACGCGGGCGAGGCGCTTCGCGCCCCGTCAGGGCCTCCGCTGACATCACTTTTTTGGCCCCCCTCCCCCGCTTTGCGCGCATTCACCCGTTGCCTCGACAAGGGCTGCGCAGAGATGCAAGTTCCTGCTTTCCAGTCCATGACCGCGCCCGCCGCCCGTCCATCCACCATCACCACTGCCGCCGCGTTTGCCTCGGTTTTTGTCCGGCTCAAGCCGCGCATGGCCCGGCTCGATGCGTTTCTCCGGGCGCAGCTCTCCGCCTTCGAACCGGAGATCCGCGACATGGCCGATTATTGCATCGATACCTCCGGCAAGCGCATCCGGCCCGCGCTCGTCTTCCTCAGCGGCTGGAACGACAGCGATGCCTCCGGTGAGGACGCCGGCGCCGCCGTTTCGGCTCACGGCGACCCGCTCGTCCGCGCCGCCGCCGTCGTCGAACTCGTCCACCTCGCCACGCTCGTCCACGACGACATCATGGACGAAGCCGACGTCCGCCGCAGCCGTCCCACCGCCGCCCGCAAATACGGGGCCGAAGCGGCGGTCCTGCTTGGCGATGCGCTGCTTGCCCATGCCGTTTACCTCGCCTCGCAATTTCCCACGACCGAGGTCTGCGCCGCCGTCTCCGAATCCACTCGAAAAGTCTGCGCCGGCGAGATCGTGCAAACGCTCCGCCGCGGCACCCTCGATGTCACCCGCGCCGATTACGACCGCGTCATCGACCTGAAAACCGCCGAGCTCTTTCGCGTTTCCTGCCTGCTCGGCGCCCGTCTCTCCGGCCATCCCGGGTTTGCGCCCGCCGCCGCCACCTTTGGCCGCAAGCTCGGCATCGCCTACCAGATCTACGACGACCTGGCCGATTTTTTCGGGCAGGAAAACCGCATCGGCAAGACCCTCGGCACCGACCTCGCCAGCGGCAAGATCACGCTCCCGCTCCTCTTTCTTGCCGGGAAACTCCCGCCCGCCGAACGCGACGCGCTCCATGCCGAGATCACCGGCCAGCGTCCGCCGGACCTCGCCGCGCGGCTGCGCCAGATGCAGGCACACGGCATCTTCGAGCAAGTCGCCGCGGCCCTGGCCGAGGAAACCTCCGCCGCCCGCGAAGCGCTCGCCCCGCACGCCGCGCTCCCGCCGGTCCCGCACTTGCTGGAACTCTGCGACGTGCTGCATGCGCAGGTCGCCGCCCTCCGCCAATAGCCTTCCGGATTTTTACACAAAGATCGCGGCAGGCCGGCCGCCTTCAGGTCGAGGTCGCTTAATTTCGGTGAGTAAAGCTGGTTATGGTATTTTTTCAAAGGCATCGAGCGTGAGTGCCTGGCGCACGCGGATGGTTGCCTGCCAGACTTGGCCCGCCGGCCACTGCCGGGACGATTTCTCCCCGGATTGACGATCACTGATCACTGCCAAGGGGGAGGAGATGGCCCCTTTGTCGTCCGATGTGATAAGGGTGGCGTGCAGGGAGTCGCCTTTGTTCCGGTTGCGTATTTGCGCAGAGTAGTTTTTGGCCCAGCCGCCAGCTAGCCCTGCTCCGCGCACACGGCCTGCTCAAAAAAGTCTCCGGCACACACCGCTGGCTGCTCACCGACAACGGCCGCAGGATCGTCACCGCACTCCTCGCCGCCCGTCAGGCCGATGTCGATCAACTCTCAAAAATGGCTGCATGACCGCCATATACAAAATCCTCCCAAAAATGAGCTACTCCTCAGGATAGCAGTGCAAAGATCCGATGTCCCGAAACGAATGTTACGCGGATCACCTGCAGCCACAGGCGACCGTGCCTGTGCTTCCGGAACACGGGCAAGATGCCCGTGCCACGGCTTACGGTTCCTTACGGCCTGTCCTCTTTCCGGGATGCGCCCCGTGAAGTACGCTACAGGACCGCGCCGCGCCTCACTTCTTTTTGTTCAACGCCGCCGTGAACCAGTCGCCTCCGAGTGACTGGTTCGCATCGCGACGCGGTCCGCCGCCACCGAAACCGCCACCACCCGGACGCTGCCCGCCGCCACCATGCCGGTTTCCGCCGCCACCACCCGCTGCTCCCGCCGTTCCGCCCGCCGCTCCGCCGGGGCCGCCGGCCGGGACGCGTCCGCCGATCTGCGGATTGGTGCGCAGGCTCAGCGCGATGCGGTTGCGCGCCAGGTCCAGCTCGATCACCGTCGCCCGCACCTTCTGGCCAGGCTTCACGACCTCGGCCGGGTCTTTCACAAACGTATCGGCAAGCTGGCTCACATGGACAAGCCCGTCCTGGTGCACGCCCACATCCACGAATGCGCCGAACGCCGTCACGTTGGTCACGACGCCGGGCAGCTTCATGCCGGGCTTCAGGTCCTCGGGCTTGTGCACGCTGTCGTCGAACGCAAACAACTCGAACTTCGCGCGCGGGTCGCGTCCCGGCTTCGCCAGCTCCTTCATGATGTCGTTGAGCGTCGGCAGGCCGACCTTGTCGGTCACGTAGTTTTCCTGCCGGATCTTTTTGCGCAGCTTCTCGTCACGAATCAGGTCGGCCACGGATACGCCGAGATCGGTCGCCATCTTTTCGACGATTGGATAACTTTCCGGATGCACGCCCGAGGCATCCAGCGGATTGGCTGCGTCGCGGATACGCAGGAAGCCGGCCGCCTGCTCGAACGCCTTGGGACCGAGCCGCGCAACCTCCAGCAACTCGGCGCGCGAACCGAACGGCCCCTTCTCGTCGCGGCGCGCCACGATGGCGGTGGCCGTTGTGCTGTTCAGACCGGATACATAGCCGAGCAGGTGCTTTGACGCCGTGTTGAGTTCGACGCCGACGTTGTTCACGCAACTGACCACGCAATCGTCGAGCGAACGCTTGAGCGCGTTCTGGTCCACGTCGTGCTGATACTGGCCGACGCCGATGCTCTTCGGATCGAGCTTCACAAGCTCGGCCAGCGGATCCATCAGTCTCCGTCCGATGGATACGGCGCCGCGCACCGTGATGTCGTGGTCGGGAAACTCTTCGCGCGCGACCGGGCTGGCCGAGTAGATCGAGGCGCCGGATTCGTTGACCGACACGATCGGGATCGACGCCGGCAGGCCGAGCGCGCGCACGAAGGCCTCCGTTTCGCGCGAGCCGGTGCCGTTGCCGATAGCGATGGCCTCGGCCTTGAAAAACTCGACGAAGCCGAGCAGCTTTTCCTTCGCCTCCACGGGATGGCGGTCGGGGTAAATCACGTCGTTGTGCAGGAGTTTTCCCTGGCGGTCGAGCATCACGGTCTTGCAGCCGGTGCGGAAACCGGGGTCGATGGCGATGACGGCTTTCTGGCCGAGCGGCGAGGCGAGCAGGAGTTCGCGCAGGTTATCGACAAAGACCTTGATCGCGGTGACGTCGGCGCCCTTTTTCGAGTCGAGGCGAAACTCGGTTTCCATCGCGGGGGCGAGCAGCCGCCTGAAGCTGTCGGCGATGGTCAGCCGGAGTTGCGCCGTGCAGGAAACCGGCGCGGTGGCGACCGTGAGCGGCGTGGCCGGAAGCGGAGCGGCCGCGGCGGCAACCGGTGCCACGTACAGGCGGTCAAGCTCGGTGAGCGCGATGTGCTCGTCCACCGTGATCCGCATCATGAGGAAGAGTTCCTTTTCGCCGCGGCGCATGGCGAGGACGCGGT
>JAISAX010000164.1 GCA_031266495.1 Opitutaceae bacterium | reverse complement strand
TGGTCTTGAAGAGCGAGCCAGCGTCGCTGACTCGGTCATTTATTCCCAATCCGGTAAACTCCCTCGTCAGCTCCTTGGCTCCCTCTTCAATCCCGGCGCATCTTTGCTCTGTTTATTTCATTACGGTTCCCAAGTGACGAAGACGGCGCTTCACGCCGTCCGTGGGCGTTTGTCAGAAAAAGCTCGTGCCATGTCGGAGCGGTGAGGCAACGGATGCGGGCGGGACGCCCGCGCTACTCCGATCCGGCGGCGCAAAGCGCCGTCACACGGGCTGGAAGCCCGTGCCACGCGGAGAGGCAACGCTGCACGGGCAAGGATGCCCGGGCCACGTCAGAGCGTGTCTTTCTCCAGATTGAGCCAGGCGAGTTCGTCGAGGGTGAGCGGAATTTTGAGGCATTCCAGCGAGCTGACCGTCTCGGCAATGGTGCGCGGACCGATCAGGGCGAAGGTCGGAAAGGGCTGCGAGAGCACATACGAACCGGCGATGGCAATGGGCGACACGCCCTTTTTCGCGGCCAGCTCCACGGCGCGTTCGCGACGGGCGAAGTTGTCGTCCGAATACCAGCAGCGCACGAGTTCGGCGTCGGCGCGCTTGTCGGGTCCGGCGCGGTCGGTGAAGAAGCCGCGCGCCTGGCTCGACCAGGCGAAGAGCGGCAGCGAGGTTTCGAGCAGCCAGTGGCGCGAGGCGTGGTCGCCGGCGCTGAGGCAGCCTTTCCACATCGGCTCAACGAGGCGGGCCAGCGAAAACTGGTTGCTCCAGGCGCCAAATCCCTGGAGGCGGTGCTTGCGGGCGTATTCGTTGGCCGCCTCGACGCGCTCACGGCTCCAGTTGGAGCCGCCAAAGATGCGGATGCGCCCGGCCTGGGCGTGGCGGTTGAGCACATCGACGAATTCGCCGACGGGCACGTCGGGATTGTCACGGTGCATCAGATACACGTCGGTGTAACCGGTTTGCAGGCGGTCGAGCGAGATTTCGAGCTGGCGCGTGATGCCCTCCGGCGTGCAGTCGGGCGTGTGCGCGCCTTTCGCAAGGATGGCGACCTGGTCGCGCACGCCGCGGTGGCGTATCCACTGGCCGAGCAGTTTTTCCATGAGACCACCGCCATAGATGTAACCGGTGTCGAAGGCGTTGCCGCCGCGCTCGAAAAAGTCGTCCCACATGGCGGCGGCGTGCGGCATGGTGCGCTGGTTGTCGCAGCCCATGACGAGGCGGGATACGGATTTCTCCACACCGGGAAGGGGCGTGTGCGGGATGATGGCGGTGGCGTGGCCGACGCCGCCGGCACCGACACCGGCACCGCCAGCGCCGCCGGGTCTGGAGTTGTCGCGGACGGCGAGCGGGCGGCGGGCGATGGTCTGCGTGTAGTTTTCCGGTTTCTCGGATTCGTAAACGAGGCCGATGGCGGCGCGCCACTGGTCGAGGGTGGCGAGGTTGCCGAGGGTGTCGTCGGTGCTCATCTCGGGCACGTCGCGCAGGCCGGCGCGGACGGCGCGGGCGAAGGCATCGGCCTCCAGCGCGTAGAGAGGGGCGCCTTCGATGGTGATCTCTTCGGGCGCGGGCGCGCCGGCACGGTGTAACAGGATTCTGGATGCACCACCGTCGCGATTGACAACCCACGGCGAGGGGATGTGCAGCCAGCCGGCGGCGCCGTAGATGCGCACGACGTTGTCCTGCGTGACGCCGATGCCGGTGGAAACCTGGGCGATGACGCCGTTGGGAAATTCGAGCGTGGCCGCGGCGTATTCGTCCACGCCGGTTTCCGGATGCAGGCGGCCCGCGCCGGTGATTTTTACAGGATTCAGGAAGGGTTGTCCGGAGGCGGCGCCGGCGACGAGGCGGGCCATGGATACGGGGTAACAACCGACATCGAGGATGCCGCCGCCGCCCGCGGCGTTGGACCAGAGGCGGGAGCCGGCATCGAAGCCGGAGCGGAAGCTGAAGGCGGCCTGCACCATGCGCACCTCGCCGAGCGCGCCTTCGCGGATCAGTTCGGCCACGCGCGCGGTCTGCGGATGGCAGCGGTACATGAAGGCCTCCATGAGCACCACGCCGTGATCGCGCGCGGCCTGCACCATGACCATGCCTTCGGCGTGGTTGAGGCCGAGGGGTTTTTCGCAGAGCACGTGCTTGCCGGCTTCGGCGGCGCGGATGGCCCACGCGGCATGTTGCGGATGGGGCGTGCCGATGTAGATGGCGTCCACCTCCGGATCGGCGAACAGGGCTTCATAGCTGCCGTGGGCGCGGTCGGCAGCGACGGCGTGTTCGGCGGCGAATTTTTTCGCGGAGTCGGGCGTGCGGCTGCCGACGGCGACGAGCCGGCCGAGTTGCGAGGCGGCCACGCCGCGGGCGAATGTGGCGGCGATGCGGCCGGTGCCGAGAATGCCCCAGCGAAGGGGCGCGGGAGCGGATAGCGCGGGAGTGGAAGGAGCGGGAGTGGATGGAGAAGAGGTCATCGTGCCGCTGAAACTACGGGCGCGGCGTGTCGGGCGACAAGCCGGAGTTTGGGATAATGATTGTAAATTTGATCCCTGTTTCGATAAACAAGGCCAAATTGTCGAAAAACATACAAGTATGGGAAGCGACTCCGCGGCTTCGACTTTCCGTGGTGCAGGCGCAGTCGTGGCCGGGCGGGTACCGGTCGAGACTGCACGAGCATCCGTTTTTCGAGCTGGCGGTGGTGCTGGACGGGGCATGCGGGTGGCGGCTGGGCCGACGGCGGGTGGAGTTGCAGGCGGGGGACTGGCTGTTGCTGGCTCCGCATCGCAAGCACTCCGAGGAGGTCGCCGCCGGGCAACGGGTGCGGATGGCATGGCTCGGTTTCGATTTTGCCAGGGGACAGGAGCCGGAGGAACTGCGGGCCTGGTGTCACGAAAGGCTGGCGGCGGGGCCTTGGCAGGAGGATATGCGAGGGCTTTGCGGGGTGATTTACCGGGAGGCGCAGCAGCCGGGACTGGCGGGCGCGGAAGCGAGAGTCGAACTGGCGTTGCGGTCGGTGCTGATCCTTGTGGCCCGCGTGGCGGCCGGAGATGCGGATGCGGCGACCGGCCCGGCGCCGCACCGGCGCACGCAGGCCGTGCGCGCGGCGGCGCATACGCTGGCGCACAACCTCGCCTCGCCGTTGCGGGTGGCGGAGCTGGCGCGGTATCACGGTCTGGGCGCGGGGCGGTTTGCGGCGAGATTCCGCACGGAGTACGGCGAGACGCCGCGGGAGTTTCGTCAGCGCAGGCGGCTCGAAAAGGCACAGAGGCAACTCGCGGAGACGGCGCTGTCGGTCAAGGAAATCGCCGCCGCCTGCGGCTACACGGACGCGGCGCATTTTTGTCATCACTTCCGCCGCGCGACGGGTTTCACTCCGCGGGCATGGCGGCGGGGGCAGGCGGCGCCGGGTGTATCAGCGGCTTTTGCTGGCGGGTTGTCGCCCCCGCCACCCAGTCGCCCATCATCATGACCGTCTTGGCGCGGGCGGGCACGCCGTGCTCGTTGTGGTGGATCTGCTCGACGACGAGTTCGACGGCGGTACCACCGAGAATGGCGTTGTTCTGGTCGATGCCGCTGAATGTCGCCTGATCCCCCTGAATATTGAGGCTCACCAGACCGATGTTCCGCGGCGGATGCCTGTCCAGCTTGTGCAACCATTCACGGACGTCCGCATGGAGCGTGATGACGGCATCGGGCCTGTGCGTGTTTACCCATGTGTCAAACCCGGTCGGTTGCCACTCGTGCCAGAGAAAAATCGGCACGCGCCGCGCCTCCGGTAAAGACGAGTGAAACGACCAAAAGGCTCCCGTCCATTTGCCCTCCGTGCGCGAATCGTCTTCGTGGCGGATCGCCAGCCCCACGCGTTGGTAACCGAGTGCGTGCAGCCGGCTCATGGCCAGGCGCATCGAAGAAAACTGATCGTTTACGGAGCGGTGCAGCAGCACCTCTTTGTAGGAGTAGCCCACGGTTGCGCAGGCGAATGGAGTCCAGTCAAAATCCACCACCGGGATCGGGTCCGGCAGCGGCGCCAGAATCACGCCAAGGATGCCCCGCGTCCGCAGCATCCGTCCCATGCGAGCGCCGTTCATGTGGGGATCCACGAGGGAAAACCGTTCCAGCTTGTAGCCCAGGGTTGCGGCCCGGTGGCTCGCCCCCGCAAAGATCGCCCCGAGGTAGGTTTCCCCCTCCACGAAGACATGCGTCCCGGTATGGCTGGTGAGAAAGGCGATGGTCGGCCACACCTTGGGCGCGTGGGCGTGGCGAAGTTGCGCCATGAGCGCGGAGACGAGCGGATTGGGCCGGTAGCCGAGTTCGGTCGCGATTTCCCGGATACGTTCGCGCGTGGCAAGGGACAGGCGGGGGTTGTTTTTCAGGGCGCGGGAAACCGTCATCAGCGACACGCCGGCCTTGTCGGCGATCATTTGCATGGTGGGCTGTTTCATGTCAGGGCGAACGGAGGGGGGGGGGGGGGGGG
>JAISAX010000095.1 GCA_031266495.1 Opitutaceae bacterium | reverse complement strand
CGCCACTTCCGTCCCTCCTCCTCCCCCCCCCCCCGCCGCTGCTGCCGCCGCCGCTCCGGCGACCGCGCAAAGACGCGAGAACATTCTTGCCAATCTCGTCTGCAACATCGCCCTGCCCGTGCTCATCCTCTCGAAGCTGAGCACGCCCGACCGGCTCGGTCCGCGCGCAGCACTGTTCGTGGCGCTCGCCTTCCCGCTCGGGTACGGACTGTGGGATTTTGTCCGCCGCCGCACGGTCAATTTCGTCAGCATCATCGGCCTCTTCGGCACCCTGGCGACGGGCGGATTCGCCCTCATGCGCCTCGCGCCGGTCTGGTTTGCCGTCAAGGAAGCCGCCCTCCCCGCCATCATCGGCCTGGCCGTGCTCGCCTCCATGAAATCGCGCCGCCCGCTGATCCGGCAATTTTTATACAACCCGCAAGTCATCAACATCCCCAAAGTCGAAGCCGCGCTCGCAACGCGCAATAACCTCCCCGCCTTCAACCGCCTCCTCGTCCATTCCAGTTACCTCGTTTTCTTATCCTTCCTTGTGAGCGCCGCGCTTAACTACGTGCTTGCCCGCTGGATCATCACCAGCCCGTCCGACACCCCCGAATTCAACGCCCAGCTCGCCAGAATGAACTGGATGAGCTGGCCCGTCATCATGATCCCGAGCATGGCCATGCTCCTGTTCGCCCTCTGGCGTCTCCTCGCCGGCATCAAGCGCCTCACCGGCATGGAACTCGAAGACATCTTCCACCCCCAGCCCGAAAAACCTGCCCGACGCCGACAGGATCGACAGGATCGACAGGATCGACAGTAAAACCGCGCCCGGGCCTGAAACTGTTCGCAGCCGCGTCCCTTTTGACCCCGACCCGCCGCCCGCCAGAGATCGAACGCCACTGCCCTGCAACCATGACACGCGTTCTACTCACCACCACATCCTTCCAGGACACGCCCGGCGTGCACCACGACCTGCTGGCCAAAGCCGGCTATGAAATCGTCCGCGAACGCGGTCCCCTGCCCGAGTCGCGCATGATCGAACTCGCCGGCGAATTCGACGCCTACCTCTGCGGCGACGACGCCATCACCGCCGCCGTCATCGACAAATCGCTCCCCCGCCTCAAAGTCATCAGCAAGTACGGCATCGGCCTCGACAAGATCGACGTTGCCCACGCCACCGCCAAAAAACTCCCCGTCCTCTTCACCCCCGGCGTCAACCACACCACCGTGGCCGAGCACACCTTCCTGCTCCTCCTCGCCCTCCAGAAGCACCTCCTCTACCACTGCGACTCCACCCGCGCCGGCGGCTGGAAACGCAAGACCGGCAACGAAGTCTGCGGCAAGACCATCGGCATCGTCGGCCTCGGACGCATCGGGAAAGAAGTCGCCATCCGCGCCCGCGCCTTCGGCATGAACATCATCGCGTATGACGTTTATTGGGACGACGCCTTTGCCACGGCCCACGACGTCACCCGCGCCGCCACGCCCGACGACGTGTATTCGGTTGCCGACTACATCTCGCTCCACACCAACCTCACGCCCGAGACCCGCGACCTCGTCAGCGCGAAGAGCATTGCCAAAATGAAAAAAGGCGTGGTCATCCTCAACTGCGCCCGCGGCGAGATCGTCAACGTCCCCGACATGACAGCCGCCCTCCAGAGCGGCGCCGTGGGCGGTTACGGCGCCGACGTCCTCGACCAGGAACCGCCGCCCCCCGACCACCCCTTCCTCAAGCAGCCCAACTGCATCATCACGCCGCACATCGGCTCGCGCACCGCGGAAAGCGTGCAACGCCAGGCCACCTGCTCGGTGGAAAACCTCGTCCGCTTCCTCAACGGCCAACCCCCCATCGCCCAGGCGAACAAATTCTGACCCTTCAGCCAAATCATGAATGGCCGCAAAAAGGCACGGAAGTCGCAAAAAACAATCCATTCCCGACACCTGTTTTCCGGTCTCTTTTTTGCGCCTCTTGTGCCTCCTTGCGGCCATTCATTCTGAAAAATATCAAAACATTTCTTGTAATGGAAACTTACTACATCGTATCCGAAAAGCAGCACAACGACCTCGTTGCCGCCGCCTATCAGCACCGCCATTTTCATGCTGACGAAGCCGCCGAAGGCGCGCGCTTCTGTGCCGAAGCCACCCGCCACGGCATCCGCACCCACAACGCGATAAAAGCCCTGCACCTCGATCACCTCTTCGGATCCGGCAGCAAAGGCTGCGTCCCCGGCGCGCAGATCGAACAAAAACCCACGCGCTTCGCCGCCGCCAGAATCTGGAACGCCAACAAAAAATTAGGCCAGGCCACCGCCTACCGCGCCATTGACGAAGCCATCCGCCTGGCCGACCAGTACGGCACCGGCACCATCGCCGTGGACAACGCCTTTCATTACCTCTGGGGCGGCGGCTATGTAATGGAAGCCGCACGACGCGGCTACATAGCCTATACCAACTGCACCGCCGCGCTCGCGGAAGTCGTTCCCTTCGGAGGCAAGCACCCGACACTCGGCACCAACCCGCACTCATGGGGATTTCCGACGACCGACGCCATTGGCTACCCCATTGTCATCGACTGGGCCACCTCCGTTGTTGCGATGGGCCGCGTGCAGCAACTCAAACGCGAAGGCAAGCCCCTCCCGCCCAACGCCGCCGTGGACAAGAACGGCAACCCGACGACCGACCCCGCTGCCGCCGTTTCGCTGATGCCCTTCGGAGCGCACAAAGGCTACGGCCTCTCGCTCATCAACGAACTCGTCGGCGGCCTCATTGGCGGCTCGCTCCCCACGATCCGCAACCGCTGGGACAACGTGACCGAAGGCGACAAAGGCACCTGCTGTTTTTATTTCCAGATCATCCATCCCGAAGCGATCAGCGGCGGCGCCTTTGCCAAAGGCCGCAGCCAGGCGGAGAACGTCAAGGCCGTCCTCGCGGACATCCTCGGACACGGAAACGAAAAGTGCATTCTCCCCGGCCAGATCGAGGCCGAATTTGCGAAAAAGACCAAAACCGCCGGCGGCCTCCTCTTCAGCAAAGCCGAGATCGAAGCCTTCAACGAACTCGCCACCGAAGCCGCCCTACCGCTCTGGAACCCCGAGAGCTTCAAAACCGTCGAAATCTGAGTTGCCGGCAAACAGGAGCGGCTACGACATCTCAAAAAATGTCGTAGCTGTTTACTGAAGTTACGCCTGCAGCCGGTCCGGGGAGCGCACGCGTCTCGCGTGCCGGCCTGGGCGTCTCGCCCAGGCCTTTGCTGACGGTCCAAACCGCTCCAAACCGCTCCAAACCGCTCCGATCCGACTGGTTTCGACATGCATCGACAGGTCTCGATTTAAATCGACTTGAATCGACTTAAGTCGAACCGCTCCGAACCGTGTTCGGCGAGACGCCGAACACAGCACGCGAGACGCGTGCGCTCCCCGGACCGGCCCGGATTGGCTCGGCCCGGATCGTCAGCAAAATACCCTCGGCTGCGTAACATCAGCTGTTTAGTCCCGTGAAGAAGGGGTGAGTATTGGAGGAGAAGCGATCCGGACTTTTGCGGTGGACTCGCGCACCACAAGCCGCACGGGCAGCACGTCGCATTTCGCCTCTGTTCCACCGACGACTCCGGTTCCACCACCGACGACTCCTCTGCCGTTGCCCGCCACGCGCTCCGTTCCCCCGCCATCCATCTGTTGAAACAACAACTCCGCCCCGCGCCGGCCCATGTCCTCGAACGGCTGCGCGATGGTTGTCAGGCGCGGGTCGAGCAAATGCGCCGCACGCTCGTCCGCAAATCCCACTACAGACAAATCCCGCGGCACCGACAACCCGCACTGCCGCGCTACCCGCAAGACAAACGATGCCAGCTCGTCACTCGCGCAAAACACCGCCGTCGGACGCCTCCTTTTCGCCGGACCTCCCCCTCCCCTTCCACCCCTTCCCCCTCTCTCCTCTCCGCCCCCTCCCCCCCCCCCTCCCGCCACATCTCCCGCCGCCGTCGTCGCCCTGGCCTCCGTCAACGCGCCCGACAGCAACGCCAGCAACATCGCCCCGGTTTCGGCGTCCTCCCTGGCGCGCGTCAGCGACCACTCCGGCGGCACCGTCCCACCCAATCCCGCCAGCGCACTGGCAAACGCATCCGAACGCCGCCGACTCAACGTCAACCCCACGGATGCGATGCGCCTGTGCCCCAGTTCCCAAAGATGGTGCGCCGCCATTGAGCCACCCGCCTCGTCATCCGAATCCACCCGCACGCCGGGGAGTCGCGGATGCGAGATCGTGCTCACGACCGGGCAACCGTAACGCCGCGATGTCTCCGCCAGCAATTCCGGGAAATCCCCGGACGGATTCAGATTGCAACAAAAAATCCCCCCCGCCCGCTGCTCCATGAACCGCGTCAGCGCCGCCTCTTCCGCCACCGCGCCCGACACATCCTCGATATTGACCAGATACCCGCGTTGTTTGGCCACGCCGAGAAAACCGCCCAACACCCGCGCCACCCATTCCGATGCGAACCGGCTCATGATCACCCCGACCGAAAATGACCGTCCTGTCTTCGTGGCGATGGCGAGATGATTGCGCACGTAACCAAGCTGCGCCGCCGCCGCGCGCACCTTTGCGGCCGTTTCCTCGCTGATGCGCACGCTGCCATGCCGGTCGTTGAGCACCGCCGACACGGTCAACCGCGACACGCCCAGATGCGCCGCGATGTCCGCCATCCTGACCGGCGCCTGTCTTGTCATTGTCAATACCTCCGCCGCTGTCCGCGTCTCTGTCCCCATCCCCGCCACCGTCCCCGTCCCCGCCGTCCGCTGCACCCGCTGCTCCTGCGCTACCGCCGCCGGACCCGCCGCCAAATCCGCCGCCGCCGCTCCCGCCTCTGCCGTCGCCGCCTCTGCCGTTGCCGACCCTGCCGTTGCGACTCTCCACCTGCCGGAGCTTATCATCCGGGCGGCATCCTTGCCCGGACGCACGCGCGCCACCGCCTCGCGCAACAACGCCGGGAAGTCCGCCTCCACCGCGTCGCTGAACCGCAGCAACGTATCTATTTTCGGGATACGCTCGCGTTTCTCCAGACGCCCCACCATCGACTGGTCGAGTCCCGCGCGTACGGAGACCTGGTTTTGCGAAAGCCCCCGTTCCAGACGGCGGCGTTTCAGTCCGGCGATCAGATGTCCGATAATTTCGTCCCGCTCTCTGTCGGCTTTTTTCATGAGCCATCGTTGTGGAGTGAAACAGGATGCAATGCAATCTATGACTAAAAGCATATATTTGAATTACGATATGCAAAGGGCAGCAATCCGGGCAGGACCTTGTGTTTGCCTGCTACCCTTGTTGGAGCTAATCCGAAACTCCGTTTTTACCAACTGATGTTACGCGATACCTCACGTAGGGGCGTCGCTTGCGACGCTCGCGCCAGGCGGAGAGAATTGGCGTATCTCCCCTTGTGTCAGGTCCTCGCGGGCTTCGCAAGCGAAGCTCTTACGTGAGGTACCGCGTAACATCAGTTACCAACGAACAAGAGCAATTGAAGCAATCTGTGGGAGCAGAAATGAAGAGTTTTCGTTTTTTTTGAAAAAAACATTGACCGATAAATGAAATTTGAATTACACGAGAAAGCACAAGACCTGATTTATCCGCTTTTTCGCACCACAAATTCCCCTCGCCACCCGTTCACCAGTCCCCCGCCTTTCAATATCCAAAGTTCTTCTCCCATGAGTGTCCCGGTCCATTCTATCCTCCGCCATTCTCCCTCCCCCGATGCTTCCGCCTGCCAGGAATCGCACCGGGCAGGCTTCACCTTGGTCGAACTGCTCACCGTCATTATCATTATCGGAATTCTCGCGACCATTGTCATCGCCTCGATCAGCCCCGTGCGTTCGACGGCCAGGCGCACCCGCTGTGTGGCCAACCTTCGTCAGTTTGGCGCGGCTGCCGCGCTTTACAGTCAGGATAATAAATTCAGGACGGTACCGCCTCATTTTTACTGGGCGTTGACCGAAAACGGCTACCTTCCTGTGCTTACGCTCGGCGACATGCACGCCAAGGCCGGCGTGTGGATGTGCCCCGGGGACCCCGCTGATCGCACCGCAGTGACGACCGAGCCATCGAACGCGGACTACGTCTCCTACGGTATCAATACTCAAAATACGGGTTTGCCTCCCGATTACTGGAAAACCTCCAAATCGATGCTCGGTGACATCAACAGGCCCTCCCGCACCCTCCATTTTGCCGACGCGAAAGTCGGCCCGGACGGCATGACCAAATGGTGGATCGAGAAGCCCGCCGCTAACCGGAACGCCAGTTTTCACCATCAGGGAAAGGTCAACGTGGTGTTTTTCGACGGCCACGCCGCCACCCTGGAAAAACCATCTTCTCTCGACGATTTCTACAACGACTACTTCTAGTTCCAATCCCGGCCCCGATCCTGGTCCCATCCCCGCGCACCGTTTCTTCCCGTCCAGCAAAAATCAACAGATCAACATCACAAAACTATGCATCTGACACCAAGATATCTCGCCGGCAATGCCGGCCGCGCATGGGCATTCGCCTGCATGCTTGTCCTTCCCCGGTTGTTATTCGCGGAGACCCTGCTCAGTGAAAATTGGGAGGGGTATTCAAATGGCGCGACACCATCAGGCTGGGCGATCTGGAGCGGCTCTACGCCTGGAGCCGTGGGATCGGTAACGGTGACCGACACCCTGCACTCACCCTTTGAACCATCGGGGACCAATTCGGTGCTGATTGCCGGAATCGCCGAAAGCGGCCCGTCTTTTTCGTATCATTTTTCAACTACAACGACATCGGCGCTTTCCATCGGGTTTGACTTTTATCTTCCCTCCACGGGGGCGGGGGTTTTGCCGAGTTTTGGCCTGGGTAATTCTTCCGGCACTTCCGGGATCATGCTTAATCTGACAAATGCCTTTGTCGAAACAGCACCCAATATCGTCAATCAAGGAGCGTCGTGGAATACGGGCGACGTAATCACCTCATCCCAAACCAACAAATGGTTTCACGTGGAGATCATCGCTCCGCCGGCCACGGTCATGAAACAACAATACACCATTACGGTGACACCAGATGGGGGAAATTCAGTGACGGTTTCCGCCCTGAACTTCAGAAACGCCATCGACGATTACGGGCGTATCAACTTTTCCTGGAACAGCACCAACGGCACGGGTTCCATGTATATCGACAATATCGTCATAACCGCGATTCCTGAACCGGCGACAGCCGCCCTGTTTGTGCTCATCCCGGCGGCTCTCTTCGCGTGGCTCCGGAGGAGGAACAGGATATGATCCCGACTTCCCCTCCCTCCCCCCCCCCCTCCCTCCGCGCGGTGTCAGTTTTTCCTTGCGCCGTCTTGCTCTGGATATGGGTCGCCACCGTTCCCCTCGTCGCAGCCACGGGCGGCAGTCTTCTTGAGGAAAACTGGGCGCAGTATGCCGATGGCGACACCCCTGCCGGTTCGTGGACGATCTGGAGCGGCAACCCTCCGGAATCCATCGGCACGGTAAAAATCGTCGAACAAGGCTCGCCGTTCGGTGCGACCGGTAAATCCGTTCTCCTGAAGGGAAACAACCCGAACGGCGCTGGTCCCGCCCTGAGCCGGAAGTTTGCGCCGGTCAGCACTCCTGTCACAGTCAGATTTGACTATCACATCCCGTCTTCGCCCGGGGCCGGTATTTTGCCGAGCATGGAGTTGGTGGATTCGGGCGGCAAGCCAGGCCCGAGATTGAATCTGGCCAACAACTTTCTTGCTCCGAATCATGCCCTGAACATCGCCAACCAGGGGCTGAAATGGGACGCGGGGGACATCATCACGCCATTCCGGTTCAATACCTGGTATCATGTCGAGATAACGACCATCCCGTCTCTCTCGGGGAAATGGAAATACGACGTGACCATCACTCCCTTCGGCGGCACACCGATAACGGTCAAAAACCTGGAGTTCGCCGGTGATATCCAGAACATTGCCGGGATCGGTTTTTCGTGGAACAGCACGAACCCGAACGGCGCCATCTACGTG
>JAISAX010000008.1 GCA_031266495.1 Opitutaceae bacterium | reverse complement strand
CACACACACACACACAACCGACTCACCATGATCCCACTGATCCAGCGCGAAGGAAACTACATAAATCCCGAAGCGACGATGTCGTCGCTTGGCGAATACGACGTGATCGTCTGCGGAGGCGGCATGGCCGGCGCCGGCGCCGCGCTGGCCGCGGCGCGAGCCGGCTGCAAAACCCTGCTCGTCGAACGCGAAACCGCCCTCGGCGGACTCGCCACCATCGGCCTCGTCAACATCCCGCTCGACTTTGCCAAAGGCATCAGCGGCGAAATGCTCCACCGCCTCGACGCCGTCAACGGACACTGGCACCGCAACAGCGACCCCGAAAAACACAAACTCGTCCTCGACCGCATGACCGCCGAAGCCGGCGTCGAAACCCTCTTCGCCTCGCACATCGCCGAGGCGATTGTGGACCGCGGGCAAAACGCCATACGCGGCGTTGTCATTGAAAGCAAAAGCGGACGCCAGGTCGCGCTCGCCAGCCGCGTGATCGACTGCACCGGCGACGCCGACGTCGCGCACCTGGCCGGCTGCGAATGCCTGGCCGGGCGACCCACCGACGGCAAACACCAAGCCTGCTCGCTCGAATTCCGCCTCGGCGGCGTGGACTGGGACCGCTACCAGGACAGCGACCTCAAACGCACCGACCCGCAATGGATCAAGCTCATCGAACAAAAACTCGCCGAAGGCGAACTGCCGTATCCGATCGACAACCACCTCAACTGGGTGACGCACGTGCCCGGACGCCCGCAACACTGCGGCAAGGACGAAATCTCGATGTGTTTCGCGCACTCGCGCAACTGCCGCCCCCTCGACGCGCGCGACCTCACCCGCATGTATCGCGAAGGCCGCGAGCAAGCCGACATCCTCTCCAAATTCATCAAAAAACACATCCCCGGTTTCGGGGAAAGCTACCTCATCGACACCGGCGCCCTGCTCGGCGTGCGCGAGAGCCGCCGCGTCGTCGGCGAATACATCCTCACGACACTCGATTTCGCCCGCGCCACCACATTCCCCGACACCATTGCCCTCACCGGCCACCACTACGACCTGCACAACCCCGACGGCCCCGGCAACGTCAAGTGGGCCGAGATCGGGATTGAAGGGAAAACCCACTACATCTCCACGCACGGCAAAGGCGGCTCGTGGGCGCCGCCCGGCGGCTACGAGGCGATTTCCGACGGCTGGGGACGCACCGGCGCGGATTTCCGCCGCAAGGAATTGCCCAGCTCGATCCCCTACCGGTCGCTCGTGCCCCTGAAGCTGGACAACCTGCTCGTCGCCGGACGCTGCCTGTCGAGCGAGTTCATGGCACAAGCCGGGTGCCGCCTGATCCTGACGTGTTGCAACATGGGGCAAGCGGCGGGCACGGCGGCGGCGCTGTCATTGAAAAACAATGTCACTCCGCGCAAGGTGGACGTGAGTGAACTCCGCGCCCGGCTCATCGCCGCCGGCTGCGAGGTCGGGCAAAGTTTCCTGAAGTAACTGATGTTACGCAGTGCGCAGTGGCGCGGGCGTCTCGCCCGCATTTCCGGGCGGCGCTGCGCGCCGTCAGCGGGCTGGAAGCCCGCGCCACTTCAAGGCCGTCTGCGTAACTTCAGTGATAACGATAAAAACCTCCCTGCCGTAGCCGCATCTTCCGCCGCCTCTCCTCGGGGCCACTCCACTCCACTGCATGCCGGCAAGATGCCGGCGGTCCCAGGCGCTCCCGCGCCTGACTGTTCCCCCCGATTCCCGGTTGCGCGACGCTTGAACACGCCGCCGGGCCGAGGCGGGGTGGGGCGGGCCGGGCCGATCCCTTCGTATTCGTATTGCCTGACAGATGCCAACCGTTCTACCTGTTGCCCGGAAAACATTCCGAAATCATCATCCACGAACCACCCGCCACACTCATGCCTGCCCGCACACCTCCCGCCACCATCGAATTTCACAACTGCTATCCCGAACCCCGCGAAGGCGACCTCTGGCAACTCTCGCGTTATCCAGCCCCCGTGCGCCACGCCCTCAACGAACGCGGCCGCATGGTCTCGATGGATTCCTGCGGCGTGGAACTCCGCTTCGTCACTCCCGCGCAAAACATCCGTGTCACGCTCACCGCCGAGGATGCCGACACCGAAGTGCAGGTCTATTGTGGACCCTTCCTCCTCGCCACCCATCGCCTCGCCAAAGGCGTGCCCACCGCGCTCTCCCTCACACCGCCCGAACGTTTCCCGGAAGCCACCGATGCCGCGCTCGCTTCCGGCGGATGGTCGCCCGACGTCTGGCGGATCGCCCCCGGACGCGCCGCGTGCCTTTTTCATCACCTCGAAACCTTCGGCCACCCCGTCCGCCCGCCGACCGCCGCCGAAAAACCCGCCGTCACCTGGCTCGCCTACGGTTCGTCGATCACCCACTCGCACCATGGCGGCTACCCGTACCACGCCGCCCGCCTCCTTCACTGGAATGTCTTCGGCAAAGGCCTCTCCGGCGCGTGCCACATCGAGAAAGAAGCCGCCGACTACCTCGCCGCCACCGCCGCCGAAACAAAGGCCGCCATCATCACCGCCGAACTCGGCGTGAACATGCGCGGCGGCTACACCGTCGAAACCTTTGCCGGACGCGCCGCGTATCTCCTCAAGGCACTTCGTACAAAAAATCCCGATACACCGCTCGTTCTCGTCACCGCCTTCACCAACAGCGCGCACCATTCCCGCGCCCCGCGTGACGATTTTGAACGCCAGCACGGTTTCGACGCCGCCCTGCGCGACCTCGTCACCCGCGCCCGAGCCACTGGCGACGCCCGCCTGCACCTCATCGAAGGCACCGACCTGCTCACCGATTTCACGCTCCTCTCTGCCGACGTTCTCCATCCGACCCCCTCCGGCCACGCCCTCATGGGACACAATCTGGCCGACCGCCTGCGTTCGATCATCTGACACTGTGGCCGGGCGACATTATCCGTCACCGGCTCATTTTGATTCTGACGGAGAATGTTCCTTCGTCCGTTCCGGGCGGACCATGACCCATACGCGGATGGATTTGGTGAGACCGTCCGCGAACCTGGCCGTGATCAGGACGGATTTTCGTGCAGCCGCCGGGGGACGCGTGATCGTCAGCGTGCGTTGCTTCGAAACCGGATGCGTTCCCAACGTTGCCTGAAACGAATCGTCACCCGGTGTGGCCGTCAGTTCCTCCAGCGTCAGACCCGCGTCGGTCTTGATCGTGATGGTCCGCGACTGCTCCTGTCCGGCTCCCGAAAACACCACCAGCTTTTGCGAGACCGCGAGCACGTCCGGGATCGTCGCCTCCATCCGCAGCACCACCGGCTTGCCGACAGCGTTCGCCGTCACCACGCCGATTGTCTTGATTTGTTTGCCCACCCGCTCACCGAACGTGAACACGGCCCTGATTTCTCCCGACTCTCCCGGCTGGTAAACCCGTTTGGCCAGCTCCGCCACCGTGCATCCGCATGAACTGTCCAGCTTCACAATTTCCTCGGCGCTCTCGCCGGTGTTTTTGAACGGGAAAATGGCCACCATCTCCGTATCCGCGGGCCGGGCGGTCCAGGGGATCGTGGTCCGCTCAAACTCCAGAGCAGCCTGCAACCAGAGCGGTATCATTAACAATATGACATTCGTGATTCGCAAAAAAAGCATGACACAAACTGTATCGAAGACTGTCTTGCGCGCGACCCTAAAGGTTGATGCCGAGTTGCAGCGTATCGGGATCAACCAGAAGTGTCTGTGTCCAGACGGTGTCAGCGTCGCCACGTTGGTAGAGGAATCCCTCGCCTATTCCGAATGAGGGAATGCCTCCGCTCCAGCCGCTACGACCAAAAATATGGGAAACAATAGAGCCAGTGGATGTTTCGGTCACATAATCATTGGCTGCGGCGGCGAGTGAATAATCTGTTATCGTGGCGGCTATTGGAAAGACAGAGGCGGTTCCGAAACTCCCTTGATTCGTATAAGTCCTTGATAAATTTTGCACGACTTGTCCGTACATGATTATTTCGATATTGGAATTCGATGAATTGGCGATGCGTACCGATTCTCCGATATTGATATCAAACAGGAGAGACCAGCCATTGCGGCCATATACGGATGCGAATTGCCCCGACGGTGTCCATTTGGTGATGTAGGTAGCGGGCGGCATAACGGGGAACAGGCTGTCCAGAGGAACCGGCGCCTGCGTACCGGTGGCATCCAGTTGACGGGCGACCAGCTTGAGTTGTCCCGCCGGGACAGTGACGCGGTACCAGCCACAGATATTTGTCGAATACCTGATTTCGTCATTGTTGCTGTCCGCAGGATGGAAAACAGGTTCCGCCTGTGCTCCCGATGCAAGGCCCGTGAGCATCAGGCAGGTTGCGAGATTTCGATTAACAATTCGGTGAAACATAATGGTCATGATGTTTTGGAAATTATTAAAACCATATCAAATGAATGTCAAAAAATAAAAATGTATTCTCTTGCGGTCTGTCGCAATCTGAAAATTAACATTTTGCAGATTGATTCCTTCGGCAATTTGCCTCATGGCCCATCAGGTATTAGTCCACGTTCAAAGGAGTGGGTGTTGCTTTGAATTGTGTTTGACCGTTTGGAAAAAACTACGGCATGGAATGTAAGCTTGCCATCAAATACTTGTTCATATTCAGGACTAATAATCAAGCAATCAGATTTTCTGATTTTACAATAATATCTTGTCCCGTAAAATGCTTTTGTTGTGTCACGATAAAGGTAATGGTAAATCTTGTCACTCCCACTGTATATCCAAATCTGATATTTATTGCTTTTGTTGTTAACCTGTTCCTTGAGGTTTTCACAGGAAAGCAATGTCCATTCAATGTTTTTTCTTTCACTTACGCATGCGCATGTAAAAAGAACAATTGTCACGATAATCCCGATTAACCTGAATGTTTTGATCATGGTGTGAATATGATGCCAGATAATTGTCGGGCCTGAGGCGTGAACATTATATCGACATGAGCCAATCCGATGGGGTCAAACCTTAGTGTTTGATATTTTGGACTGGGCAAGGACGCAAAAAGGGGAGGCAAAACAAGAATCAAAAAAATCCACATAAGCTTCGCCCCGTCACGTCCCCGATTGGTAGCGTAACTTGAATTTTCTTTGATCTGAATCCTGCTCATTCTGGTAACCTTACCCTTTTCGGTTCAGGCTCTTCAAAAAATATCAAAAGTAAAGGTTTGACCCCTTACAGCTTGCCCCTTACAGCTTGCCCCCCTTACGGCTTGTCATTACGGCTTGTCATTCAGGTTTGACTCTCTGGCGGCTCTTGGGAGTCGGCCTGCACTTTTTCACGGAAGACTTAATTTAGGGTTAACGGGAAGCCATGGTGTCATCGAACTTATTGTGATTATAAACAACAGTAATATGCTAAATGTAA